>CAYJHY010000164.1:0-4755 GCA_964369875.1 uncultured Mailhella sp. | reverse complement strand
TATACGCGTCAAGCAATGCTTCTGCCATAGTCAAAATTACTTCCGTGCCTTTGTCTGTACCATAATAGTTATTGATAAGCCTGAAATAATCTATATCCAGCATAATCAATTCATATTCATTAGCAGATGCTTTGAGTAAAACATCATCCACATCTTGGGTAAATTTTGACAAAGAAATAAGGGAAGTAATATCGTCCTGACCAAGAACATTAATGGTGGATCTTTGGCGAATAATTTTAATCAAAGCCACAATGATACACAACACGAACACAGCGAGGGCAAGAAAGTAATACATGTATTGTTTAAAAAATTGTTCCGAGCCAAAAGAGGGTACATATTTTGCTATTTCGTCAACCCTAATGGCATATACTTCACTTTCCGGCAATTTACCTATCATGGTATTAAATATATCAAGGTATTCAAAGCCGAGCTTTTTTGCGACCTGAAAGTTTAATCCTAAGGACATTTGGAGGGCTGACTGTTGTTTTCCCACCATATCACTCACGGCAACGCTGTCACCGCCGGCCTTCGTCGTAATCATAGCATATATTTCGCCTTGTCGAAAGCCTTCAAGTAGCTCCTCAGTATTGGTGTAGTGAACAATTTTTGCGTTAGGAAAACGTTTAAAAAAGGCACTATAGGGGAAGTTGATATAGTTGAGAATCCCTATTTGCTTATCCCTAAGAGCCTCTTCCGGAGCTAAATCTCTCAAACGCACTGTTTTTGTAGCTTTAGCAAAAGTAATGGATAAATCAATGACGTCATAAGAGTCTGTGGCATCATAAAATCTTGCAACATGATTTCTTTCTCCCACAACGGAAATAAGCAAATCAAAAGCTTCGGATTCAA
Organism: uncultured Mailhella sp.; assembly: GCA_964369875.1. Taxonomy (GTDB): domain Bacteria; phylum Desulfobacterota; class Desulfovibrionia; order Desulfovibrionales; family Desulfovibrionaceae; genus Taurinivorans. The sequence continues at coordinate 3,906 of CAYJHY010000164.1, read as the reverse complement.
CCCAGCTTCCTTCCAAATTATAGGGAATGTATTCCACATTAAAGTCAAATTTTTCAGCCAAATAATTCAGAATTTCAATGCTTATCCCTTTAGGATTCCCGTACATATCTTCTGATTGATAGGGGGCATGGTTATCAATATAACCGACACGAAAAGTTTTCCCCTTTATTTTCTCAGCTTCTTCGCGAGTAAGCGAACGGTTTCTAAAGTTATTGTCAACCCAACTGTATTTAGCTGATAGCTTTTCATAAAACGAAATATTATCCACAAAGAACTGCAAAAGATTTTTATCAAAAAAATCCATTAATGCCTTGTTATCCTTTGCGCTAAAGAAAAACAAATTTCTAAGGCTCAAATTGAGCACGGTATGAAAGTCATCATGGATAACAATATCGGAAGGATAGAGATAAAAATCAGCTTCCAATTCATGAAAAGTACGCACATCACCAAAAACATATTGGACAGAAATATTATGTTTTTTTAGATAGTTGTCCAAATAAACAATACCCGGCCCGCCGGGATAGGTGGCGACCACTTTACCGTCAATCGACTTTGGATCAGCATAGTAAAAATCATTTTCACCTTTAGAAACAAGAGCATATTGCGAATAGTCAACGGGGAACAGACCAAAAGAAACCATTTTCTTTCTTTCATCTGTTGTTGAATAGAGCCCTGCCATATCCACAAGACCATCATTAACCGCGTCAAACAAAGAGCCTTCAATTTCAACAAACTTAAATTCTATGCCCGCATAATGGCCAAACCTCGTCAGTAAATCATAGCCATAGCCCTTATTTCCATAGGAATTGATATCCTTTACAAGCCCCATTCCCTTTTCATAACCGACGGTAATGATAGGACGCTGTTTAGTATTCTTCGACACAAGAGGAATAGAGGCAAGCTCTTCACTGACTGACAACATGGTGGATGCTCCCAAACTTGGAGCAATATCACTTTGCAGAGTCTCCTCTTGGTGGGTTGTGCTAAGGGCAGAATCTTCCCCTTGTGACGCAAATGCAACAGACATGTGAAAAAATGAACAAACAAAACATAAAGTAAAACACATTAAAAATCTCAAACTCATAAAAACCTCTAAAACTCACAAAACCTAAAAACAAATAAAGCTCACGTACTAAGCAGAAAATTATATCCCCTAAACACATACTAAAAATTCTAAAGAAAACACGTCTAAGTTGGCGTTTAGTATTCTTTAGATTCACAATAGAAGTAGCACCTAATGCATGCATTGTCAATACCTTTTCAATTATTTCAATATATTAGATAATCTATAGACATTAACCAATACATCACCAAATGAATATTTATATAACTTTTACTATGTTTTAATAATCCTAATTGCTAATAGTTACTAGTAATGGACTAGTTTTAAATACAAACTTTAAGAAATCAATAATAATTTTCAAATATTTAAACTTTGTGTAGCACATCAAAAAAACCGAATTTCGCCTTCAAAAAATCTATTTTTACTGTTAAACTAGCATTTAAATGCAAAAATCTATATTTTGACATAACACACACCTTCGTGAATAACTATTTTGCTACTGTTTATATCATTCCCATGCTCTGTACCCTCAAAAGGATGATATAATAAACAACATACTTCCTTAACATTTACCGTCCCCTTATTATAGCATTTTGTAAAAATTTTCGCAAAACCCCCTTCAAAAAACTTTAAAGGGAGGGGTTTTCCACTCCCAAAATAAACAATGGGAATGACGCGTTCAGCTGTTTCCATTTCAAGACAAGATTATTGACAAATCATAATGAATTAGTTAGAATTATTACGATTACATTTGCCTTTTAGTTTTAAATTTCACGTAAAGTTTTTTTCCTAACTGCCGATACAACAGTTAGAAAAATGTAAAAAAGGAAGTTGTCTTATGAAACTGTCGCAAAAAATTCTCTTGCCGATTTCACTGGTTTTGGTTCTTTCCATGAGTGCGTTAAGCTATATAACTTACAACCAAACATCAAAATTCCTCACTGAATCTTCGATCAACACCATGGAAGCCACAACAATTTCCATGCAACGTATGCTTGATTACGTTATAGGAACTTCGGAAACTTTTGTGCAAATCACCGCAGACGGTAAATATGTCGAAGATTTTTTTCTGGAAACAGAGCACACTAAAGAACGTCTTGACGCTATGAACACTTGGCTCACAAGGCGTGCCAATGAACTTGCCATGCTTGAGGGTTTCAATCTTCTTTCCCCCAAAGGAATTGTCATTGCCTCCACAAACAGATCGGGAATTGGGAAAGATTTGAGCTTTCGTGATTATTTCCAAGAAGCTATACAAGATAAAGAACCTAAAGCAATCCCCCGTTTATCCTCTATTACGGGCGGTGTTTTGGCAGCCGTCGCCGTTCCTATCAAAACAGCCGACGGCCAAATTATCGGTGTTCTAAGCGGTGATATTTCCTTTAAAGATGTTTATGACGTCGTCATGAAAGGAATAAATATAGGCGACCGAGGATACGCTTTTGCCATCGACGCACAAGGACTCATCGTTCTTGATCCCAACAAAGACAATCTTTTAAAAGAAAATTTACCCATCGCTTCTAAAATGCGTGAAATCGCCCAAGGCTCCAATGGGGTTTCCACCTACGTTAATCTTGCGGGTCAACCCGTTATTGCATACCACACCAAACTAAAAGATAGCGACCTTACCGTTATCGCAAGAGCGGAAGAAATAGATATTTTCTCTGATTTAGGAGAAATGAGCTACCTTTCCATTGTGCTTACAACCATAGCGGTGATTTTAAGCGCAATTATTGCTTATATTATCATCAGACCTGTAGTTTCCTCCATTTCTAAAGGAGCCGAATTTGCAACCGCCATTGCAAACGGCAAACTTGACAGTACGCTTGACGTAAAAAGAAATGACGAAATCGGTGAGCTTGCCGAGGCTCTGCGCAGTGTGCCTGTATCACTAAATAAAATCATTGATGAATACAGCCGAGTAAAAAATGAGCTCGTTCAAGGTAATGTTGAAGTTCAAGGCGACAGTAAAAGCTTCAAAGGAGCTTACGCCCGCCTTATTGAAGGAACCAACCTCACCTTACAACAATACCAAAAGATCATTAATGTTCTCACCTCTCCTGTGGTTGTTTTGGACAAAAACTTACACATTGTCTATATGAACGAAGTCGGCAAAAGTATTGCAGGTCACCAATATCAACAAAGAACTTGTAAAGAAATTATGAACCGTGACGACTCGGGAACTCCTAACGACGCTTTAAGTAAAGCCGTCGCAACTCTTCGCCCCTCAACCGCCACCACCATAGCAAGGCCAAACGGAAAGGCGCTTGATATTTCTTATACTGCCATACCGCTTACCGATGAACACGGTAAACTTGCCTGTGTGTTACAGCTTATCACCGACTTGACAGAAATCACCAACACACAAAGAACCATCGTAGAAGTGGCTAACCAAGCTCAAAATATTTCCGAGCGTATAGCCACCGCTTCAAGGCAGCTTGCAGCACAGGCCGAAGAAGTTTCAAACGGTGCCCAAATGCAACGTGACAGAGTAACCACCACCGCAACCGCCATGGAAGAAATGAATTCAACCGTGCTTGAAGTTGCTCACAATGCAAGCGAAGCCAATACACAATCTTCCAATGTTCACCATAAAGCCAGCGAAGGCGCAGAACTTGTAAACCAAGTTGTAAATGCCATCCAAAGCGTAAACGAAGTCGCTTCCGAACTTGAAAGAAATATGGAACAACTCGGAAAACAAGCTGAAAGTATCGGCAGTGTTATGGATGTTATTTCAGATATCGCCGACCAAACAAACCTTCTTGCCCTCAACGCCGCCATCGAGGCTGCTCGTGCAGGTGAAGCAGGCAGAGGCTTTGCGGTTGTTGCCGACGAAGTTCGTA
>CAYJHY010000163.1:0-4776 GCA_964369875.1 uncultured Mailhella sp. | reverse complement strand
CGGGGAAAACAGAGCCGGCAACCCCTAAACGGCGACAAAAAATCCGACAGGAAGGCAACGTTCCAAAGTCACAGGAAGCGACCAAAACCGCCACAATTATGGCCGGTTTTCTTTGCATGAGTTTTTATTTCCCCATTATGGTGGAAAGATTAAACAATCGCTGGCAATATATATTTAAAAAGGCTGAAACTTTTGAGCTTACCGCGGTAGAAGCCCATGCTATTATGTTTGAAGTGGCTACGGAGCTTGCTATCATTTGCGGACCTATTCTTCTTTTTATCGCCTTTATGGTGTTTATAGTGTTACGCAGACAAGTCGGTGCTTTATGGACAACTAAAGTTTTTAAGTTCAAATGGTCAAACTTCAATATTTTCGCAGGATTACAACGTACGTTGTTTTCCAAACAAACGTATTTACGACTTTTAAAAACTTTAGCCCTTGCCGCAATTGTGGGGTACGTCCCCTACCTTGTTATTTTGCATGAAAAGGACAAGTTTGCAGACCTCTATTATCTAAGCCCCTATGGTCTAGCCACCTACATACTGCAAACCTCATTCACCATTGTTCTTTATGCTCTTATCCCTATGATTTGTATTGCCATTTATGACATTTGGCAAACCTTTCACGACTGGGAAGAAAAAAATAAAATGTCTAAGCAAGAAGTAAAAGAAGAAATGAAGCAATCCGAGGGCGACCCCTTGGTAAAAAGTAAGCAAAGACAAAAAATGATGCAAACCTTGCAAAACCGTATGATGAAGCAAGTACCCAAGGCAGACGTTGTTATCACAAACCCCACTCATTTTGCAGTGGCACTCAAATATGACCAAACCATCTGCCCCGCTCCCATTGTGGTTGCTAAAGGAAAAGATAAGGTTGCCCTTAGAATCCGTGAAATAGCAAGAGAAAATAGGGTTCCTATTCGAGAAAATAAACTTTTGGCTCGAAGTTTATTCGCAGCGGTTGAAGTGGGTGATCCTATTCCTGAGGATTTATATAAAGCAGTAGCCGCCATTATTGCCGAAATCTGGAAAATGAAAGGTAAAATGTAGCTTCAAAAAATTCAGCCTTCAATGAGGTATATATGCGCATCCCCTCCTCCCTTCTTTATGACAAGCAAGATTACTTCTTTTTAGAACGCGTAAATCAAACCATTGAATGCAATAAAAATACGCCGTCTAAATCACAAATCATCATGCATCCACATGGTATTATTGATTTAACAACTGCACCTGAATTACGAATGGCTTCTGCAGTGCTCAGCCTGTTGGATACGTTGGAAAGCAGAAATCCCGAAGAGAGATTACTTGCTCTTGAAAATCTTCATTCTGAAGTGTTACTTGCGGCAAATAGTAAGTTTAGGCGCAATACCGCTCGTGTTCTGATTGAAATCATGAAAGAGATTGTCCGCTCCTATGGCGACCAAGAAAGACAATTGCAACTTATACATGATTTTCGTATGGCTGCGGGTGGAAACCCCACCAAGGTTCGTCCCCTTCTCAAACGTTATCAACTTCTTGAAATGCCTGAATGCTGGAATCAGTTGGTTTTTGACCATCACGTACACGATGCAAACACCAAAGGACGTAAAAGTCCCACCCACCTTATTATGGATGCTTGGATTAAAGGCATTCGCTCCATGACAATTATTTATTTTCACTATGTCAGTCTTGAGGCCGGTACCGAACTGATTAAAGCCGCTAAAATCATGGGGATAAAAATACGCATCGGTATTTTATATAACATGGTGTTCAGGCATAAGCTTTTAAACATTATTTGGGTTCCGCAAGTCTTCCATGACAGCCAAAGCTTCATTTCATTCCTTGAAACTCCGGAGGTTATGCGCCTCAATAACGAGGGAAAAGAGGTGAGCAAATGGAAAGAAAGCTTCATGCTCAATATTTTGAATGATTGGAATCTGCACCTAAAAGCAAAAGTAGAAAAATTACATCACATCTCCCTAGATACTATCGGAAAGAATGAATTTTTCAATTTTGTCGGGCGTGGTCAAGCTTCGGTTATTCATCTTTCTGAACTTATCCATAAGAAATGCCTTCCACTTTTGCTTAAAAAAGTAGATTCCTTAAAAAAAGATTTACTTTCGACAACAAAAACAGAAGAAAAACAAATACTCCAAGATAAAGTTGCACAAATAGATCAACTCACTCCCGAATATTTCCTTGATATTTTAGAGCAAAGCGAACAGTTACAGGAAAAGTTGATGGTGGCAAAAATCATAGCCACAGAACCTGACACTCCTGAAGTGCTACAGCTTTCCCCCAAAGATTTGGTAAAGCGCCTCGATAGCCTTGGGAGTGAAAACTCCATTACCCTAAACCTTGCGGGCGTTTGCCCTGAAGATGCTCTTAATCTCCTTTGGGACTGTCACGGACTTATCACGCACGTAGAAATTTTCAATGTAAACGACTGGCACAGAGGAAAATCACCATTTACCTTGGAAATCAACAACCTCATACAGGCCATCAATCATTCCAACACCCCAAATCTAAAACAAATCATCCAAGGATTAATTGATGTTTGTCAAAAAGAAGAAGAGCAGTCTTTTTTTGAAAATAGAATCAACCATATAAGATATAAAGCTATTCTTAGTGCCAGTAAGAAGTTGAGCATTTTAAAAACCACCACTCCCGAATACTTAGACTTAGAAGAAACAGACGAAATGGACGACTTGGATTTGGAAACACAAGAAAGTGCACACATCCAAAACACACATGCCCTTATCACAAGCACACCAAATGAACACCTTCATACCGAAAATGTCGAATACTGCCATAAAGTACAAGTAAAGTTACATTCTGAAAAAAATCTTCATAAGCTACTACGTAAAAAGAAGATTGATAAACACCGCGCAGAACAAAAAAATTATCTTGATTCCAAAAAATTAACCCAAAAACTTATTGAAGACGAAACCCAAATTGTCTTGGAGAAAGAACAAAAAATCAACCAAGAAAATGAAAGTATTCGTCAGAATCAGGCCCTTACAGAAAATAATGCCGACGCTAGCAATCTGTCCGAGCAAACTCTTACAGACACATGTGCAGACACGCATTTTTGTTGGTATAACACAAGTGTACGAGTTTATGAAAAAGATGAACGCTTTATCCTTATCAGCAAAGAAGAAAGAATAGAGAAATTACGAGCTATTTTACATAATATCGTTGCTTTTATAGAAGTGTACGCCGAAAAGAAAATCTTCACCCGCATGGGCAGTGATGCCACAAGCCGAGTTGATCGTCTTGCCGGTATGGGACTTGCCTACGCAGAAACCCTTCCCAAACGTGCCCAAAAAGAGCTCCGCAGCGCAAGCAGCACTTACCGTTTGCGCCTTCCCGTGCGAAAAGAATTAACCAAAGTAAACACCGCAAAATTTCCTTATGTCGGTGAAAAAATAAGTCCAAGCGTGAAAATTTTACGCCATATTCCTTGGGTAAAGCATTTCACCCTCTCTACATCCGTAGATTTTGAAGACTACGAAGCAAGTACATCTGTTTTTAATGATGGTATGTGCAGTAACAACACAAAATCTTTTCCCATTACACAAGGAAATATCGTTACCCTTGGCAATGTTGGCTTTAGAAGTAACAATCAACTCGACGGTCACGAAGAAAAAGATAGAAACACATCCATACTCCCCTACCTCAACACCAATATTATTAACATTTTAAAGCTGCTGCTTGGTTTCATTCCGGCCTTCTTCTCCTTTTGGTTCACGCAAGAAGTTTCTCTTTTGGCGTGGTTTGGCGCCCTTATTTGGTTTTTAATCACAGGTCTTCGGAATATTGTGCAAGCAGTTCTCGGTGGTGGCGGTGTCAAACGTTCCACCCTTCTTCATTGGAGTAAATACGTCAGTTGGTCACGGATTTGTGACTCCCTTATGTACACCGGGCTTTCTGTCGTACTACTGGAGCTTATCACCAAAAACCTTGTTTTACAGAACACATTTAATCTAAACTCCCTTAACGCTCCCCTCCTCACCTTCACCATTATCTCCTTCATCAACAGTCTTTATATTGTCGGTCACAATATTTTTAGAGGTTTACAAATAGAAGCCATACTCGGGAACTTCTTTAGAAGTATTTTCGCTATTCCTCTGTCCCTTTTTTACAACAATGTTTTCTTTGCTCTCCTGCTTGTACTTGAAGTGCAAGACGCTTCGATTATTCTTCTTTCTTCCTCTGCTATATTGTCAAAACTCGCCTCCGATACCGTGGCAGGCATCATAGAAGGTATTGCCGACAAAAGAAGCAATATTTGGTTTCGACAATGGGATTACAAAATCGCAACCAACACCCTTTACACCAACTATAGCCTATTAGAAGTGGAATTCACCGAAGAAGACGCTCTTAGCATGATGAAAAATCCACAAAAAACCCTCACCATCCTAAAAGAGCAAAACCCAAAACTCTACACTTCGCTCATCCTCAATGCTCTTGATTTTATGTATTTTTACTACTTTCAACCAAGGGCACTTTCCACCCTCAAAGAAATTATTTCCGGACTCTCAGACATAGAACGCCTTGCGTGGCTCCATCTGCAATATGTTCTCAATTGCCAACGAGATGTCAGTCAACTCTTTATCGATGGTTATTTTGGCGACAACTTCTCAAAAGCCCTTTCCTTTTACCTCGACAACCACGAACACTACATCAAAAAGCAAGAAGATCTCTATAAGACAAGATTGCAAAAACTGGTAGAATAATTTTATTTTTTGTTTTCGAGAGGGGGAAAACCACGCCTTTGAAAAGGCTAGGTTTTCCC
>CAYJHY010000162.1:0-4798 GCA_964369875.1 uncultured Mailhella sp. | reverse complement strand
GGGGAAAAACGCTTTTTTGTTCACAAAAAAGGTTTTTCTCCTTCCAAGAAATCACAAATTGGAATGACGTGGGATAACAAAGGGCTTATGAGGGAATATATATGAAAATTTTGGAATTGCGCTTTAAAAACCTTAATTCTTTACAAGGCGAATGGAAAATTGACTTTACCACTCCCGAATATACAGAAAATGGGATTTTTGCCCTGACAGGCCCCACGGGGGCAGGGAAATCCACTATTTTGGACGCTATTTGCCTCGCCCTTTACGGAAAAACCCCTCGGCTTGATACCATCAGCAAAACACAAAATGAAATTATGTCACGCCAAACAGGCGAATGTTATGCCGCGATTATTTTTTCTACAAAAGAGGGGGATTTTTGCTGTGAATTTACCCAAGCAAGAGCTAAAGGCAAGGCGGAAGGGAATTTGCAAAACCCTAAGCATTCCATATTTTCCTACCCAAGTATGGATGTTTTAGACGACAGCCGTTCGGGGGTATTACGCCTTGTAGAAGAAAAGTGTGGTATGGATTTTGATCGTTTTACTCGTTCTATTCTTTTGGCTCAAGGGAAATTTGATTCTTTTCTAAAGGCAAAAGCCAATGAAAAGTCCGCTATTTTAGAGCAAATTACAGGCACGGAAATCTATACTGAAATTTCTAAAATGGTGCATGAACGTCTCAGAGAAGAAAAGGAAAATCTAAAATCTTTGAGTGATAAAATGAGCGTGGTTAACCTGCTAGACGAACCTATGCACAAAGAATTAAATGAAAAAGCCAAAACACTCCAAGAAGAGCATCAAAAAGAGCATGAAAAAAAGAAAAGCGTTGATGCACAAATCGTTTGGCATGAAAACATAGAAAAAATCATCAAAGACTTACAAGAGATTACCAAACAAGAAGAACTTTTATCACCGGAAATTTTGGCTTTTACCGCAGAAAAAGAGCTTCTTGAAAAGTCTCTGTTAGCAAAAAAAGCAGAGGCGTGGTATAAAGAGCTTGCTCTTTTGTGTTTGGCACAAGAAAAGGATAATAAATCCCTTGAAAAAGAAGAAAAACTCTTGCCAAAATTAGAAACTGAGTGGCAAAAAAGTAAGGAAACCTTACAAAAACAACAAGAAGCATGGGATTCCCTTAAAAAGGATGAGCAAAATCAAAAAATTTTGTTTAACCAAGTGCGCCTGCTCGATCAAAAAATAGGGTTAGAGCGTAAAGCTTTTGAAGAAGAAACCAAAATCTATACGCATGAAACCCAAAAAAGTAAAAGTCTGCAAGAAGATTTGCACAAAACAAAAACATTAACCGAAGAGTATCAAAAAAAATCGCAAGAAACGCAAATATGGCTTAAAGAACATGAAAAAGACGCCCTTCTTGTCGGCGAATTGAGTCGTATTTGTGAACAGTTGAAATCCCTTGAGCTAAACCTAAAGCAAGGACTTGAACTTCGTCAAGAATTGGTTAATGAGCAAAAAAATGTTGAACAGACAGAAAAAAAAATACAAGTAAGCAAAAAAGAACAAGAGCAAAGCCAAAAAGAACTAGGTATTGTTGGCGAACAGCTTAAAAAACTTGAGATAGAATTAAAAAACCTTTTAAATGGTAAGCTGTTGCGTGAATACCACACGGAAAAAGACAGCCTTTTGCGTGAAAAAGTCTTGGTTGAAAAAATACAAGCTTTGGAAAGTCATAGGGAGCGTTTAGAGGATAATCAACCTTGCCCTCTCTGCGGTTCTTTGGAACATCCCTACGCCCAAGGCAATATTCCAAAACTTTCTGAGCTTGATATAAAAATACAAAAAGTCCAAAAAATTATCCTTGAAGTGGAAAAGGTAGAGAACTTTATAAAAAAATATCAGGAAGAAGAAAAACAAAGCGTGCTCAAACAAGGTCAAACTCAAAACGCATTACAGCTTTTGCAAAAAGATCGTGAGCAATCTTTGGCACGACTTGAAGAAAAAAAGAAAGTGCGTCAAAATTGTCTTGAACTGTATCAAGAAAAAGAGAAGGATTTACTCACCGTTCTAAAACCCCTCGGAATCACTCAAAGTGATACGCGCAACCCCGATATTTTGCAAAAAGATTTAGAAAAAAAGCTTTTCATCTTTCAACAACAAAGCAAAACACAAGAAGAGTTGAACAATAAAATCTTATTGCTACACAAAGAATTAGAACAAAAACAAATCACAGGGAAAGAACTTGAACAAAAGCTCATCGGAATGCAAGAAAAACAGAGCAAAGAGCGTTTTAATATTCAAACAGACGAGCTTGAGCGCCAAAAACTTTTTGCCGATAAAAATGTTGATAAAGAAGAGCACACTTTGCAACAAAACCTTATGTTATGCGAAAAAAAGGTTCGAGAGCAAGAAACTATATGCCAAGCTCAAGAACTTTTACTCACCCAAAATAAGGCGACAAGCGCCACTTTAAAAGCGCAAACAAAAGACAGGCAAACTCAAATAAACAACAAGCAAATTGAATTCGGAACAAAATTAAATGAGCTTGGCTTTACCTGTGAAAGTGACTATCTAAATGCCTGTTTACAAGAAGACAAAATAAAAACCCTACAGGACAAACAAGATTTTCTTCAAGAAAAAGAGCAAAAACTCAAACATCATAAACAAGAAAAAAACAAAGAATTGGAAGCTGAGCAACAGAAAAATATCAGCCAAGAAAGTCTTGAGCAATTAAAAATTCTTCGCTTAAGTACAGAAGAAAACCTTAAAACACAATTACAAGAAATAAACAAAATACATTTCACTCTCGAAAAAAATAAAGAAGAAGTGCAGAAATCAAAAAGTCTCCAGACACAATATAAAGAAGCCCAAAAAAAGCTTGAGCGTATTGACAAACTTCATGTTTTAATAGGTTCTGCCGATGGTAAGAAATTCAGAAATTTTGCTCAAGGGTTAACCTTTGAAGTTATGATTGCCCACGCAAACAAACAATTAAGCAAAATGAACGATCGTTACCTTCTTCTGCACAGTGAAACCCAAGCCTTGGAAATTGACGTCATCGATAATTATCAGGCAGGTGAAATCCGTCCCACTCTCAACCTTTCGGGGGGAGAAAGTTTTCTCATAAGCCTTGCTCTTGCTCTCGGCCTTTCGCAAATGGCCAGTCAAAAAGTGCAAGTGGACTCTCTCTTTTTAGACGAAGGTTTCGGAACCCTAGACGAAGAAACCCTTGAAACCGCTTTATCCACCCTTGCCACCATCCAAGAAGAAGGCAAGATCATCGGTATTATTTCCCATGTTCAAGCCCTCAAAGAAAGAATTCATACACAAATACAGGTCAAACCTATTTCAGGCGGAAAAAGTATCTTACAAGGCGCCGGTTGTATGGAGCTGTAATATTGTATAAAGATGAAAATGTGTAAAGGGGGCAGTCCAATCACGTCATTCCACTTTGCTTATTATTAGGAGAGGGAAAACCCCTTTTGTGTATAAAAGGAGTTTTCCCACCCTTAGGATACTGGGCAAACCCTCCCCCTTTCCTCAAAAAACTTTAATAGTGGGACGGTAGCTTTAAAAAAAGTCTGCTTTTTATTATATCATATTTTTAGGTTTCAAGAGACTTGGAATGACGTGCTACAATCCTTTCTTTTATTTCCCTGTATGGGAGAAGGAAATAGCTTGCTCTTCGGTAAGCGGTTTTGTCGGTGGATTGTTTTCAAAATGCGCAAGACAACGCTTAAGGTCTTCAATGAAGAGTGCTCCCAAATCACGACTAAATCCGTGCCTAATCAAGGCACGCATCACCACAAGATCGGTACGATTTTCGGGCATGGAGTAGGCGGGAACTTGCCAACCTCTGGTACGCAGTCTGTCTGAAAGGTCATAGAGGGAGAAGTTCATTTTCTCAGGATTGTCAAATGTCCATGTAAGACAAGGAATACCGCCTTTGCCGTCGTACAGCACTTTGAAAACGTTGAGTTTTTCAATTTCTTTGGCGAGAAAATGAGCTGTGTCATAACAAGATTGCTGAATTTTACGATACCCATCTTTGCCAAGACGTAAGAGGTTGTAGTACTGGGCGACTATTTGTCCACCGGGGCGAGAAAAGTTAAGGGCAAACGTGGGAACGTTGCTACCGAGATAATTGACGTTGAAGATAAGTTCTTCGGGTAAATCTGCTTTTTCACGCCAAACAACCCAACCGACACCTAAAGGGGAAAGACCGAATTTATGACCTGAGGCGTTGATGGATTTTACCCTTTCAAGCCTAAAGTCCCATGACAAATCAGGTTCAATAAACGGTGCAAGGAAAGCCCCGCTTGCGCCGTCTACGTGTATGGGGATATCAATACCTGTTTTTTCCTGAAATGCGTTTAAAGCATCATTGAGGGCTTTCACCGGTTCGTATTGACCCGTATACGTAACTCCCAGAGTTGAAACAAAGCCGATGGTATTTTCATCACAATACTTTTCAACATATTTTGTGACATCTTCGGGACGCATAATAAGGTGGTCGCCTTCCATGGGGATTTCTCTGTGCTCTACTTCCCAATAACGACAAAATTTATGCCAGCAGATTTGTACGGGACCGGTGACAATATTGGGTTTGTCATAGTTTTTACCCTGTGCTATTCTTTTTTTGCGCCACTGCCATTTCAGGGCCATACCGCCAAGCATGGCAGCTTCGCTGGAACCTGTGGTGGAACACCCTAAGGTTGTCTTTGCTTCGGGAGAGTTCCAAAGATCGGCGAGCATGTGAACACACCTGTTTTCAATTTCGGCTGTTTGGGGGTATTCGTCTTTGTCTATCATGTTTTTATCAAGGCATTCATCCATTAAATCATGAA
>CAYJHY010000161.1:0-4849 GCA_964369875.1 uncultured Mailhella sp. | reverse complement strand
CGAAAATAAGTTAACACCTTGCAAGTCTTTATAAGAAACATTATCAATAAGAGAGCGTTTTGTCAAGTTTTACTGTAAGCATAATAAAATATTGACGTGTCAATTTTTTGAGGCATATTTTTTGCAAAAGAATAATCACAGTGTCAAAGAACGAAGTAACCTACTTATCGCCTTTTTTGACAATTAATGCAATTGTTGACAAAATCGTTATCTTCAATTAATATAAGTATCAACTAAAAACTTGTGATTTTTAAAATCACAAGGTACATGGAAAGGGATTTTTGATGGGTGAAATTCTCATTAGATATGTTAAACAAGAATTATCAAAAGTATGCTCCTATACTCACATAGGTGCTTATAAAATACTTTTGATTCTGTCTTTTTACACTGAGCTGGCAAAAAACGCATTTAAAGAAAGATTTGCTTTCTTTTTTCGTCAAAAAAAGCTTCATATTGCCATGGCTCTCCCGGTATTTGTACTTGTTTTGCTCGGTTTTATCCCCGAGGATAAAAACTATTATTTCGGGCATCTCAATTCTGCCACCAGCACGCTTTACCCGATTAACCAAGATTATATCCCTATACTGAAAGTACCGAGTAGCGGAAAAATTCCCTTGAAACAAAATGTCGATAGCTTTTTCACACAATATAGTAAACACACCGCCGAAACGCCTCTTGATTACCAAGATCGTCAGGAACCAGAAAAGAAGCAAACGCTTGCTCATTCGCAAGTACAAACCTTGGTTTCTTTAGATATGCAACAACAACCAAGCAAAATGGAATATATAGTTTTTAACCAACTTGCTTCGGCTGTAGACAATACAAAAGGTATTATAGCTCCCCCCACCAAGGACATCAACGCAAAAGAGAGCTCTTTTTTACACCGCAAAAGGTCGTATGCTCCTTATGTGCAACGCTATAGCCAAAAATACAGACTCGACCCTTCTTTGGTGCTTGCCATTATTTACGCCGAGAGTGTCTTCTTACCCCATGTTGTAAGCACGCAAAATGCCCATGGCCTTATGCAAATCGTGCCGGAAACAGCGGGTACCGAAGTCTATAAATTTTTAAAGAAAGAAGGAAAACCAAGCTCCCACGAACTTATGCATCCTGAGACTAATATATCTTACGGAACAGCCTATATTTATTTATTAAGACGCTACCACCTTGTGGGCATAGAAAATTCTGCTGTTAAAAATGTTTTGACCATTGCGTCCTATAACGCCGGTTCAGGCGCTGTTCTCAGACACTTTGGATCAACACGCGCTGAAGCGGTACGCAAGATTAATGACATGGAATACACAGAAGTTCTTAATTCGATTTTGACTTCCTTCAGATCTTCTGAGACAAGAAGATATGTACGTAAAGTACTATCCTATATGGGAAGTATGTAAAAATGAGTACGTTTTCTCCATACACCGACAAAACAAAGAAGGTCAAAATCTCTTAAGCTATTTTGTTATCTTGATAAACGTGCTTTGACCATTATAGATAACATAAGTAAAAATCAGCAAAAAAAAACACTATAAAAGGATTTCTCATGAAAAAACAACTGATCACCATCGCCTTATCCCTCGCACTCTGCATTTTTGCCCAATCAGAAGCTAAAGCCCAATCAAACATTGGTTTTATCGATACAGTAAAAATTCTTCAAGAAAGCGAACCCGGCAAAGTTGCCATAAAACGTCTTGAAACCATTCAAAACGAAGGTATTGCGAAACTTGAATCCCTCGAAAAAACACGGGTAGAAGCTGAAAAAGCAGAAAAGAAAGAAGATCTTGAGCGCATTACCAACGAAATGCAAGCTATTGCCTACACCATGCAAAACCAATTGCAACAAGAACAAGAGCTTATTTTCGGAATGATTACCCAAGAACTTGAAACCATCGTCAAAAAATACCGTGAAGACAAAGGCCTCGCAGTTGTTTTCAACCATACAGATGTTATCACCTTTGACCCAAAAGCAGACATCACAAACGACATTATGACCATTTTCAACAAAGTAAAAATGGATTTTGATAAAAAATAATAAACAGCGTCCATTACAAGGTGAAAATGATATTTCGTTTTCACCTTGTTTTTTTTTAACAATCAATATATACGGAGAAAAATATGAACGTATCGTATTTCCGAAATTTTTTATTTCTCTTTATCCTCCTGTTTGCCGTCTCGGCAAATGCCAATGAATACCCCAAAATCAAACAATTAAAAAATGGTTTAACCGTTTTGGTTATTGAAGATCATAAAGTCCCCCTTGTGACCAGCAGAATGTATATTAACGTCGGTGCTTCCATGGAAAAAGAAGGGCAAAGGGGCATCAGTCACTTTATCGAGCACATGTTGTTTAGAGGAAGTAAAAGTCACCCCGAAGGCATCACAAGTCTTGTTGAAAATAAAGGCGGAGATTTAAACGCCTATACTTCAAACGACGAAACCGTTTACTATAATAACATGCCTTCCGCAGACTGGGAAGCCAGTATGGAAGCTATACAAGGGGTTGTTTTTGATCCTTTTTTCAGAGCAAGCGATCTTGACGTTGAACGTAAAGTTGTTCTTGCCGAAATAAAACAATCCACCGACAAACCCGAACAAAAAATGTTCTATCTTATCCTTGAAAATATGCTCAAGGGAACTCCTTACGAACACCCTGTTTTAGGCTATGAAGAAGAACTGCGCAAACTCGTCAGTCAAGATTTAAAGAACTATGTCGATACATTTTATAGCCCCAATAATATGCTTTTGGTTGTAGCAGGCGATATCGAAACAGAAAAAGTTTTCCATAAAGCCGAACAGCTCTTTTCAGAATACACCAACAAAGCCACACAAGAAATCCTCACCCCTTATACAAACGCAGAAATCAAAAACCTTGGCCAAGGCTTTGACATCAGCATTGAAAAAGGTAAATTCAATAAAAGCCACGTCAGCTTAAGCTTCCCTACCCCCGCTCAAAACTCCAAAGAAGCAATTGCATTAAGTATGCTGGCAAATCTGCTTACTTTTGACGACAACGCTCTTTTACTCCAAGAGTTCCGCTTCAAAGAAGAGCTGACAGACAATATTTATGCCTACAATATGGGCTTTAAACGCCTTGGTATATTCAGTATTTATGCCACTCTGGACTCCGAAAAAATTGAACCTTTTTTGGAAAAAATGGTAAAATTGCTCAGTACCCTAAACGCCGAACAATTTAGCCAAGCAGAGTTTGATCAAGTAAAAAACAGCATGGAAAATGTGTATCTCCAACTCACCAAAACCATACAAAGTAAAGCCGGTTTTTATGGCGATGCCTACTTTAATAATCCGTCCGACCCCCTCGGCCAAGACTGGCTTGAAAAATTTCAAAATATAAATAAAGAAGATATAAACCTTGTTATTAAAGATTATATCCGTCCGGATGCCATGCATTTGGCAACCGTCCTTCCTGAAGAAAAAAACTTGGACGAAGCCTCACTCAAAAAAATGGTAGCAAGTACATGGCCCAATCAAACAAAACCGCAGGCCGAAGCAACAAGCGAAAGCAAAGCGGAAATTTTACAGATCGAAAACAAAACCCTTGTACTTATAAAAGATAACGAAATTCCTTTTTTTGGCATCAATATCGAATTTCTTGGCGGGGAGAGCCTTCTTACCCTAACCGAACTCCAAAAGAAAGATTTTAGCCATTCAGCCCTACCTCGAGTAACAGCTTCGGTTCTTACCACCGCAACAAGAGACATGGATAAAAAGCAACTTACTGCCTATTTATCACAAAAAGACATCAGCATCGGCGCAAGCACCACAACCCTCAGCTTCAATCTCAGCGCCTACAGCCCCACAAAGTTCAGCAAAGAGACACTGTCCACCCTTAGAAAAATTATCGAAACCCCTGCTTTTTCGAAGGATGATTTGGAAGACACACAAACCGAAAGAGTTGCCTATATCGAATCCATGAAAGACTCTGTCACCGCATCTCTCAGCAATGCACTATTTCCTTTCCTTTTCCCAAATCAAACCTTTGGGCATGACAAAAACGGAACAGAACAAGGTGTTATGCAACTTACCCCCGCAGATTTAAACCTTTATTGGAACAAGCAACGTGAACAAGCCATGGTTATCAGCGTAGCAGGTGATTTTGACAAAGAAAGTATTATTAATTTTGTTAAAGGTTTACACAATCCAACGCACTCCATTAAAAATCCTCAAATCATAGTCGAAAGCCCCATATACACCAATAAAAAAAGCTTATTCGTTCCCGTGGAAGGACGAAACCAAGACTACACGCTCTATATCTTCCCAACCGTGGACAAAAGCCACCAAGACGCTCCCGCACTCGAAGTTTTATCACGAGCCATTCAAGGGATGAACGGTCTTGTCTTCCAAGAGCTCAGAGAAAAAAGAAACCTCGGATACTCTGCCGGAGCCTTTTCTGAGTCCAGTGAAAAAACAGGCTATCTTGGCTATTACATCATCGCATCCGCAGAACACCAAGACGCCATCAAAGAACAATTTAAAGCCATCACAGACACCCTACAAAAAAACGGGCTCAGTGACTTGGAAATACAAAAAGCCAAAGCCTCACTACAAATGGACTATGTCAACGCAAACCAAACGCCCGAAAGCAGAGCAAATGTTGCGGCTTCCGCCGTTTTACATAACCGTGACGTAGATTTTACAAAACAATACCTAGACAAAATCCTCAAGGTAACCAAAAAAGATGTGCAAGACGTCATCAATAAGTACCTTATTACCGACAAAGCCTACTACGCACGCTCCGGCGCAAAGTAAGTAGAATTTTAGGTTTAGGTTTAATTTTAGTTTCGAGAGGGGGAAAACCACGCCTTTGAAAAGGCTAGGTTTTCCCCCTCTCGAG
>CAYJHY010000160.1:0-4881 GCA_964369875.1 uncultured Mailhella sp. | reverse complement strand
TCTTTAAGCCATTTTTTATAGGTTTTTTCTTCATTTTGTGAGGCAAAAGACATTAAATTCTCCTTGTGAGGCAATATCTAAAATCAAACAATCATAATGTTTGGTTTTTTATGGTATTTTTTGGTAGTGGTTTGATATGCAAAGCGCACATCAAAACGCATATGTACTTTTATTTTTCCTGAGCATTGATGGCATCTTGCAACGCATTTTCTTTATAACCTATTACAACCTTACCATCCGGAAAAACAAGGGTGGGGAAAGAAGCTTTGGGGTTATAGGTTTTCAATTTAGCAAGAACTTGCTTTCTTGCCTCGCCAATAAAATGGTCAACAGGTACATCATGGTGATCAATATTATGCTTTTCAAGATAATTATGAACTTTAATACAGTGACTACAAGTTGTCAGATCATACAACAACGCTTTCCCGTCAACCCCGGGATTGAGAGCTAAATCATACTGCCCTTCCATACCGAAAGGAATACCGTTCGTTGTGTAGTTCTTCGTTGATTTTTTTTGATTCACTTTGTAAACAGCTATAAAAACAATAACTGCAATGGCAAGAATTATCAGTAAACTTGGCGACATATATGACCTCCACGGACGTTGCGTTTACAAAATTTGATTTTTTCATCACTACTGACTTGATTAGGTTTTGTGTTATATTTTCAAATCACTATACGCCACAAAACGATAACCACACAATATAAACTTGTAAACCAATCAGTTCTAAAAAGCATTATTTTTACTTTCGACCAAGAGATTTATAACAGAGTGTACATTTTACAGCTACTCTACATTCCTTACAAATAAGCTTTGCAAAGTTTTATTCATCTGCTCTCAAATACAAATACAGACTAGCTTAAAATAGCTTTTAAAGCAAGTTCTTTTGCTGTAGCATAGTCAAACTTTCCCGACCCAAGAATAGGAGCTTGTTTTACACTCACAATTTTTTTGGGAACCCACAAGGCAGATATTCCTTTTGAAGCAAAAAAAGCAGCAATTTGACTGGTAGTAACGTCTTCTTTTTCTATAATAAGTACAAGCTGTTCCCCTCTTTTTTCATCAGGTATCGAAATAATCCCAAGAAGAATATCTTGCCATAATTCCCCAAGAGCAATTTCAACGGCCGCTAAGGAAACCATTTCTCCGCCAAGCTTGGCAAAGCGTTTCGCACGCCCTTTTATGCTCACAAAGCCATATTCATTAACCGTCACTATATCTCCGGTATCATACCAGCCTTGCTTGAAACCTTCTCCGTCAAGTAAATCTTCCTTAGGTGGCTCAAGAATTCCCGGTGAAGATGCATGCATATAGCCCTGCATAACGTTACCACTTTTCACACAAAGTGATCCGCCTTCATCAATCCCTTCCACTTTTTTAAGGGTATATTCTATGGCAGGCAGTATTTTCCCAATACTCCCTTTTTGTTTACGACTGGGCGTATTGACAGAAATAACAGGAGAAGCTTCTGTTGCTCCATATCCTTCCAAAATTTCGATATTGTATCGTTCTTTCCAAAGTGTTGCTGTAGACTTACGAAGCTTTTCAGCACCGGCAATAACCAATCTTGCATTGGCAAAATCATAAGGGCGTCCATAGCGCGCATACCCGGAAAAGAAGGTATCGGTTCCAAAAATAATGGTAGATTGACTTTCGTAAAACAGCTTCGGAACAATCCGATAATGCAAAGGAGAAGGGTAAATAAACAGTTTGATCCCAAGATTCAACGGCAAAAGAGTGCCCACACCAAGGCCAAAACTGTGAAACATCGGCAGAGCATTAAACATTCTGTCTCCGGAATGGATATCGACAATGGCGCATATCTGCTC
Source organism: uncultured Mailhella sp. (assembly GCA_964369875.1). Taxonomy (GTDB): domain Bacteria; phylum Desulfobacterota; class Desulfovibrionia; order Desulfovibrionales; family Desulfovibrionaceae; genus Taurinivorans. Next base: position 3,051 of record CAYJHY010000160.1, on the reverse strand, counting down.
TTTATTGAATAATATATTATAATGGCTTAAAAAAACTGCTTTTGGACTTCCTTCAGTACCGGAAGTAAACATGATAGAGGCGGTGTTATCAGCGCTTATTTTAGGTGTTATAAGAAGTTTTGCTTTTATGGCGCTCAGAATTTTTACATGCAAAGGAATTTTGGCAGCCAAATCTTCCAAATATAAAACACGAACTCCGGAATCTTTTATAGCTTTTTCCAAAGATTCCAATTCTGCTAATTTTATAAAACGCCTTGAAGTAATAACAGATTGCAACTGAACGGTACTACATGCCGAAACCACAGGCTTGGCTCCCGCTGTAAAATTAAGCATGGCGGGAATTTTTTTAGCAATATGAAGCGCATAAAACGTCACAATTCCTGCCAAGGATCCGGGCAGTAAAAAGCCCACATGCTTTTCGTTTACTAGTTTTTTGGCAAAAACAGCGCCAAGTACGTGCGCTTTTAAAAATAATGTCCCATAACTGATGGTTTTTCTTTCTTGATCTTCGGCGATAATATATTTAGAGCCGTTCGCACTTATGGCATCCCTTAAAGCTTGCACCAAATTACTGTCTAATTTAGCCGACTGCACTTTTAAATCGGTTATAATTTTAAAAAGTGTAACTGCTAAAAAATGTCTATTTTCCTTAGCAGAACAGTTTTCTTTGGTGGGGATCTCTTGATGAGGTAAAATATGCAGAGTAGTTTTTGGAAAAAGGCGTAAACGCATTTTATGTCGAGAAAACGTAAAATAAGAATACGACGCACCATCGATTCGTATAGGCAAAATATTAGCTTTTGCTTTTTTGGCAATCAGTGCAGTTGCTTCAAAAAGTTTTATAATATGTTCATCATAGTATAAAAGTTCATGATGAAACACCACACAGCGTTGATATTTTTGAATGGCTTTCACCATATAAAGAGAAGCTTTTGGTGAGGAAAAGTCCACAGTCAGTACATATGCACAAGAAAGCAATGGACGCATCCACCATTTTTTTCTAAATCGCTCGTCTACTATAATACAAATTTTTTGAGGCAAGAAAATCGAAAGCAGTAGGGTATCGATCAAAGAGCCCACATTAGTCACAAGCAAAAACTTATCTCCGGCTTGCTTGTAATGCTCAAGACCTTCCACATTTACCCTAAAAAATAGCTTTAGAATAATTTTAAAAAAAAATTGCAACATAGTATTATTCCGACTTTCCGACAACCATCGGCTCTTCAAATTAAGCGCTTTTGACAATTGCAAACATAGTTTACCGTTGTTTTGATAAAACAGTCAAAATGCGTGATGCCATGTCTTCACTTAAGTTTGTAATGGCTTCCGACAATTTTTCGCTGTATTCGGCAAGTGCCACACGGGTTTGCTGTCTTTTTTCCTCATCGCTGCCATCAAGCATATCAACTGAAGAATTCAGCGCAATTTTTTCCACAAACTTTGCCTGGAAAAAGGTTCCCGATGTATTTTCAAGACTATATTGAACCTCGATTTCCACATCTTGACCGAGTGTGGCTTCGAGGCGCAAAATATTGGTACGCAAATAAAAATCCGGTCTAAGACCTGACTGCAACGGCATAGTAAACGCTTTTTGCGCAGGAATTTTTTGATTGATAGCTGTGGTAAGCAGCCGTGTAACGGCAGTGGGTAAAGACTCTCCCCAAAGATCGAATTTATGCACATCAAGCTGTTGATTACCGTTATGGGTAACAATTTCGGTTCTGTCCATATATTCAGGGATAGAAACAGGAAGAAGCGCTATACTTTTGCCTTCAATAAGTTGGCTTTGCGCACTTTGGCTTTCTGTTTTACTTTCTAAAATATAGTATACACTCGGGGGAGATTTAGGAACAATACAGGCGGTACAACCAAGCAAGAGAAGAAGAGATAAGAGGGGCTTTGAAGACTTATTGATAAATATATTCATACATTAGTTCCCTTTTCCGAAGATAAACGCATCGGGTTTTCTTTCAAGAAGTTTCGCCACATCATTAATAGCGTCGGCCGCATGCCTGATAGACATCATGGTTAAAGATAAGTCTTGCATAAATGCTGAATTACCACTCAACATCGTCGTACCATTATCTGCAAGTTTATCTAAAGATCTCAAGACTTCATCAGCCTGCACCATGGTGGAGTCCGCATTTTTCATGAGCGCATCCACATTTTGATTAATATTTTGTGCTAATTTTGAGTATTCAAGCATGGTTGCATTCGCTGTGTCTAAAGTAACAATTGCCTTATCAGATAAAAGTTTCAGGTCAATCTGTTCTAATAAGTTGTTAATATTTTCTAAAGTATGGGAGGCTTGTGAGGCTATTTTATTAAAGGGTATTTCTGAAAACTCGCTCAACACACTGTCAAGTCCTGAACTGATGGTCGGGATTTGCGGAATACCGTGATATTTAGCAAGACTTTTGGGATCAACGGGCTGAGTGTGTGGATCCATAACCAAATCAATCACTAAAAGTCCTGTAATAAAACTGAGCGTAGATAGTTTTGCACGCAAACCATTTTCTACCAGAGCATCAAAGGTTTTTGGATTACTCATATAATCGACCAAATCAGGAATATTATCATCTTCAACAATTTGCGGTGCCATTTCAAGCTCGATAATAACAGGCGTGCTAAACCCAATATCTCCTGACTGAGGTGAAATTTCAAGAGAGGTTACTTTACCCACTCTTACCCCGTTATAATACACGGATGAACCAACAGTAAGTCCGCGTAAGGTACTATTAAAATAAAGAACAAAGGAAGTTTTTTGATAGTTCCACGAGCCTGATCCCAGCATAATAGTGGCCGCACACACTAGAGCAATTGCCCCCAGAACAAAAAGTCCTACTATGGCTTTACTTTTTCTTGAAATCATTTTTTTCCTCTACACATTGTTATAAATATAGAATATCGTTAAATCCAAATTTTGTCGATACGCAAAATTTTACTTTTAAAATACTTTAATTACTAACATCTTAATATTAAAAAGTTTTATGGGGAGAGCTCGAGAGGGGAGAACTTTTTCAAAAGTTCCCTCTCTCGAAAAAACAATTC
>CAYJHY010000159.1:0-4912 GCA_964369875.1 uncultured Mailhella sp. | reverse complement strand
CCGGGATGCTTCCGATGCTCGCAGGTGCGAACATCATTTATGGCCTCGGTATGTTGGAAATGGGCATGACTATCAGCTACAGCCAACTTATGATGGACGCAGAAATGGCAGAAATGATGCTTTATAGCATGGATGGAATTGTTGTGAACGATGATACTCTCTCTGTTGATGTAATCAAGGAGGTTACACCACGTGGAGATTTCTTGTCACACATGAACACATTCGAAAACATGCATATCCAAACACATCCAAAACTTATCGACAGACTTACCCGTGCAAACTGGGAAGTTAACGGTAGTCAAGATATGGAAGCACGTTCTCTTGCTGCTGCTAAAGAACTTCTTGCTTCTCACCAACCTGAGCCCATGGCAGAGGATGCCAAAGCTCGTGTGAGAGCAGTTGTAAATAGAGCAGAAAGAGATTACGGTGTAGCCGAAAGCTCTGAATAATCTTTGATTTATTCTGAATATAAAAGAGACAATCTTTGGGTTGTCTCTTTTTTTGTATGTCATGGAGAATTGCTATGAGTATTGAAATGAAAAAATACTTTAACGCCGATATTTCAACATATACTTTTGTCTTTTATAATATTTTCACTTTGGGGATTTATTCCATTTGCTGGCTTGCACGCAGCATAGAAGTGCTTGATGTACGGTATAATGCACACGAAAAAAGTATACAGAAAAGTAAAAAATACCTATGGGCGTATGTCGTGGTGTATTATTTTATGCCTAGTTTTTTGTCAATTTATATTTCCGGAAAAATTGAAGTAACGGATGGTATTTTGATCATTATCGGAATATTTATTCTTTTCTTTTATGCGCTGACTATTATTTATTTTATACTTTTTGCTTATTATTTTCGATTTGCGTTACTCAGTGCTTTACAGCGACAAAATATTGTTCGTCCTATTAATTTATTTTTTGCTGTAATTTTAAGCAGTGTATATTTTTACTATATTATCCACAATATTGATGAACAGGTGATTGAGAAATAAAAGTGAAGAGTTAGATTCTCTCAAAGATTTTAAATAAAAAAGCCTATTGTTGGAATTCCAATAATAGGCTTTTTTATTATTAAAAATAATAAAAGCTAAATATATTTTAGAGTTTACCAACTAACTCAATACCGGGTTTCAAAGTTGCTGCACCCGGTTTCCATTTAGCGGGGCATACTTCATTGCCAAACTCGGCTACAAATTGACTTGCTTGGACTCTACGCAACAGTTCATCTGCATTACGGCCGATATTGCCTGCCAAGACTTCGTAGGCTACAATAACGCCCTGTGGGTTTACAATGAATGTACCACGTTCGGAAATGCCGGCTTTTTCAATATAGACATCAAAGTCAGCTGCAAGGGCATGGGTTGGGTCTGCAAGCATTGGGAAGTTAATCTTTTTGATACTGTCAGAAGTGTCATGCCATGCTTTGTGTACAAAATGAGTGTCGCAAGAAACAGCGTAAATTTCGCAACCTGCTGCTTTAAATTCTTCATACTTATCAGCCAAATCTTCTAATTCAGTTGGGCAGATAAAGGTAAAGTCGGCAGGATAGAAAAAGAAAACACTCCATTTACCGAGAATGTCTTTTTTACTTACTTCTACAAATTGATTATTTTGAAAACTTTGTACTGTGAAATCACTAACTTCTTTATTGATGAGAGACATTGTGAACTCCTATGCGCTATATTTAAAGGTTAAAAATTTTTATACTCATTGTGTCTTGAGTATTAATAGCAAATTAGAGCCTTATTGTCAATAGTAATTATTACTAATTACTTTGAAACTCTTGTTCAACTAAGAGGCAAATATATCAAACAAAAAATATAGTGTAGTGGACTGGTTTTGAGTATGACATAGTTCATTTCCAAAAATTTCTATTCTGAAATGGTTTAAAAAAAAAGACATTTGAATTATATAATTCAAATGTCTTTTTATATAGTCAAGCTATCTACAGATTAGAAAAGATTGTTGTCGATGAAACGAGTTTCTTCTTTACCTTTCCAGAAATCTGTTACACCAAGTTCAGCTTCGGCATCGATAACGATGTTACGGATAGCAGTAACTTGTGCTTCGCTTAATGGATTCTTTTGCTTATGAGTAGCAAGAATATCGAGGGCACGTGCATGTGCCATATCGTAAAGTTGTGGTTTTCCGTCTGCTTCCCACATGTCGTAGTTTTTACGGTTCATGAGGTTGTAGTTAGAAAGTTCACCCATACGATTAAAGGTATCTTCTTCAGCAAGATAGGTACCGAACGGACCGACATTATTGATAAGATCTACGGATAAGGTTTCGGCGTTGACCTCAAAGCCACCCAACATACGTAATACATAATCAATAATCTCATCGTCCACGAGCAATGTAGGAATGTCGAACGTAATACCGGTCTCCAACATGCCTTGACCAAAGAGAACACTGGCACCTGCCAATGCGGTCATAAGGCGGTTGAGAGCGCGTTCGGCTCCTGCTTGCACGTCATTGCAGCAGCTATCAGTCTATCCACCGGCTATGTAGCTGGGAATATTGTAGTATTTGGACATACGAGCCATAGAAGCGTTCAAAGTGAATACTTCAGGTGCGGCTACAAGAGAAAGACCGCGACGCATTTCCATAACACACGCTGATGCACCGTAGAAGGTGGGGTTGCCTTTTCTTACGCATTGCATAAGAGTGTTGAAGGCGAGGAAGTCAGCGTTGTTTACTGCAATACTACCTGCAAAGCTTACAGGAGAGGTAGCACCTTGTTGTACCATTACCAAAACGTGGTTTGGCATGCCTGCTTCACACACGAGCATTGCGTTTTCGCAAGCTTCGCTAGCGATACGAAGTGGGCTGATGGTGGTGTGGTTGAAAGCAAAACGAGGACGAGTTTTGTGTCCTTCATCTCCGCCAACCGCAATTTTCGCCATTTCAATCATTTTTTTAGTTTGGAATGGAGAACCGGAAACCAAGTGCATTGGTTTACTTGTGTAACAAAGGGCTACTTCTGCGTTATGCATAGAAGAAGACACAGTTGGTACGTCTTGTGGTCCGATAGCACGGTTATAAATGTGTACGTTTTGTAGTGAGTCAACAATACGAACAATATCAACGGCATCTTGTTTTACAGTGGCACGGCGCAAACGAGTTTTGAGGTCGTATATTGCGATACCTTCACCAAAGTTTGAAGCATACGTTTGATCTTGAGCAATATGAAGATCGTCGTCTTCAGTTCTTCCGTAGTGAACAAATTCTGATGGTACTGCCTCAAGAGCATCTTCCACTAATTTGCGTGGAAAATGTGTGCAACCTTCGGAGTCTTCCCAACAACCATGGTCACGCAAAATTTCACGTGCCTTGTCACTGCCGAAGCTTACGCCGCGACGTTGCAAGATTTCAAGTGAGGCTTCATGGATTTTTTCGCAGTCCTTTTCACGGATCATGTTAATGCCGAGCTGGCGTCCGTTTTTGGTACTGTTATGAGCGTAACGCTTCATAAATTCCCCCAATAAGCGAGTGTTAGAGATATGGTCTTGCGACCAATGTGTGTCCCCCTAGCCTACTTCAATTGCTTGAAGTATTTACAAACAATAATGCTTGTAAATTTGGAAACAATAGTTTCCTAGTTTCTCTAAAAAGCAATATAACCTTTTGTGCTTTTTTTAGCAAGCTAAATTATGATTATTTTCACAATTTTTTTACTAAAAATTTTAGCATGTTATATAAGGTTTTTTGTTGTATGTTAGAGATATGGCCGAATGGCCGTTGTATAAACCGTTTGCCTGTTTGGTAGCTTAGAGTATTATAAGAACACTGCTTGAAGTACTACAAACAAATGGTTTAAGAAATTTTGAAACAATGAGTATCTATAAATTTCATCTAGAAATATAGCACTATGTTATTTTTTTAGCAAGCTAAATTCTAATTGTTTTTACAATACTTTTAAAGTTTTTTATGTTAATCTGTAATTTAAAAAAAAGCTAAAAAATCATATGTTCTACATACAGGTTAGTAAAACTTGGTAGAGCTGAAAGTTCTAAGTATGTTGTATTTTGGACTATTTTTTCTATGTGTTCAGAAACATTTTTTTCCGTAGCATAGCGTATAACTCCAAGGCTTGCCCCATTGCCAATGGCATGGGTACAGTGTAAGAGTTCTTGTGGTATAAGGCCAATTTTTGCAGCACTTTTTGGATCCATAGCAGAACCAAAGCCCCCTGCAATATAAAGATTTTCAATGTCATCTACAGAAAGGCCGGCTTCTTGAATGAGTGTGTGAATTCCTGCACGAACTGCTGACTTTGCAAGCTGTACTTCTCGTATATCTTTTTGAGTAAGAACAACGTTGTCGCTAAATCTAAAATAGCTTTGGCCATTGTCGTCTTCTAAAATATGCTCGGATAAATCAGAAGAGTCTGCATCCAAATAGCCTGTCTCGTCTACTGCGCCTACTTCCAGAAGCATGGCGAGTGTATCAAGAACACCCGATCCGCAAATGCCTTTGGCTATATGATCACTGATAGTACTATATTCGAAGGATTTTTTATCTTCTGATAAAAAGACTTTATTGATAGCACCATCTTGACCGGCTAAACCACAAGATAAACTGGCGCCTTCAAAACAGGGGCCTGCGGCGGCAGAGCATGTAATAAATTTGTTTGAGTAACCCAAAACAATTTCTGCGTTGGTGCCAAGATCTAAAAGTAAAAAGGGTTTTTCTTGATTGTGTGCATTTACGGCTAAAAGTGCAGCCACAATATCGGCTCCTATATAGCTTGCAATGCTTGGCATGAGAAAAACATGGGCTTTAGACTTCATTCCAAGTTCTTCTGCCGATACTCTCATTGCATCCATAGTAACAGGAATAAAAGGAGCACGACTGATATTTTTAGCGGGTAAACCGGAAAACATGTGCATCATGGTGGTGTTGCC
>CAYJHY010000158.1:0-4936 GCA_964369875.1 uncultured Mailhella sp. | reverse complement strand
GTTTTGGCGGAGCAACACTATCAAACGTTTCGTTCACGTTTAGCGGGTTTTCCCATAAATGTGGGTTTGCTCAGTCGTTTTGTGACTAAAACAAAACAAAAAGAAGTACTGGCTCTAGCGGCTAAAGGGCAAGTGGATATATTAATCGGTACCCACAGAATTTTATCTCAAGATGTTGTATTGCCAAACTTAGGTTTACTTATTCTTGACGAAGAACAACGCTTTGGGGTTCGCCATAAAGAGCGTCTCAAGCAAATGAAAAAAAATGTGGATGCCCTGACACTGACTGCCACTCCCATTCCGAGGACCTTACAGCTTTCCATGTCGGGTATTCGAGAATTATCCGTTATTGAAACAGCTCCCCCCGAAAGAAAACCTGTTGCGACGGCGCTTATTGATAAAGATAAAAACAGTCTCAGACAGTTCTTAGAACGAGAGCTTGAGCGTGAAGGTCAAGTTTTTTGGGTCTATAACAGGGTAAAAGGCCTTGAAAATGTTGTTTCTTATGTTAAAGAACTGGTTCCGCATGCGCGGGTCGGTATGGCGCACGGACAAATGGGAGAAAAGGAGCTCGAAAGCACCATGCATCAGTTTTGGCATGGTGAGCTTGATGTACTGGTTTCTACTTCCATTGTGGAATCGGGTCTTGATTTTCCAAAAGCAAACACCCTTATTGTTGACCAAGCACAGCTTTTTGGTCTCGGTCAATTGTACCAATTACGGGGTAGGGTAGGCCGTTCCGATAGGCAAGCGTATGCCGTATTTGTGGTCAATGATTTACGTCATATGACAGATATCGCAAGGGAGCGCATGCGCATTATTTTGGAAATGGATTACTTGGGAGCCGGCTTCCAAGTGGCCATGGAAGATTTACGCTTACGCGGAGCCGGTAATATTTTGGGTGAGGTGCAGTCCGGCCATATGGCAAGGGTTGGCCTTGATATGTATTTGGAAATGCTTGAAGAAGCGGTCAGCAAAATCAAAGCCGGCGGAGACTATCAACGGGAAGTTGAAGTTGAAGTCAACCTTGGATTACCTGCTTTTATCCCTGAAAGTTATATTGAAGACGGCAGGGAACGGTTAAAGTATTATAAAATGCTTTCTTGTGCCCTTGAAAGTTCGGAACGTCAAAATATCGAACTTGAAATGCGAGATAGATTTGGACAACTTCCCGCAGAAGCAGAAAGTTTTATAGAAGTTTTGGAATTAAAACAAGATTTCAAAAAACTTGGGGTCAGCAAAGCAGATATCTATTTGGATAGAATTAAAATCACGTTTCTTGACGGTCAAAAGAAAGTCGAAGTCAATAGCCTTTTAGAGTTTATTGCCGAATACAAAGACTATGCAAAACTCTATCCACCGGCAAGTTTGGAACTCAAATTGAATGGGCTGATTGCTAAAAGTGCAAGTCATGTGGAAATATTGAAAACAGTGAAAAAGATTTTCTTGCAAATTGCCCATAAAAAATAAACGGTAAAAATATAATGAAAAAAATAATTGCTTTTTGTGTAATACTATTACTGGCTGTAAGTGTTTATTTTCAGCGTGAAATTTCTGCTTTGTTTATCCAACAAAATAAACAAGACATTGTTGCCGTGGTTAATGGCGAAAATATTCTATACGAAGAAATTGAAGCCCTTTATGATATTCGACATGCGCATAAATCTTTTAGTCCTCCCTCTGTGGAGCAACTACAAAATGAATACGCAGAACTTTTATATTCACGAATTGAACAGCTCCTTGTTAGCCAAGAACTAAAAAAACACGGACTTGAAATAAGCCAAGAACAAGTAAAAGCTTTTGAAGCGATGATACAGCAAGGTTATGACGAAGCAGAACTAACGAAAAATGGGGAATTTAAAGCAATAGTAGAAGAAAGCGGTATTAATTATGAATTTTGGAAAAAACAATTAAAGTATCGTTTAGAGATGGAAGAATTGCAAAATGAACTCGCGAAAAAAATTATTATTTCTTCCGATGAAATTTTACAATATGTCGAAAAAAATAAAAACTTTCTCAACAATGCAGAAAAAGTAAATTTTCTTGTGTTTAAAAGCAAAGAAGAAAAAATATTGGAAGATATTCGTAAACTTGAAGACATAAAAGACTATGAAGTCAATTCTCAAGTCGTACAAGTAGAAAGAGGACGTTTTGAAAGAAATAAAACGCCTAAAATCTATAGCGAACCTCTTTCCGATCTCAAAGAAAAAGAATTTTCAAAAATTCAAAAAGCCGAAGGATTTTTCTTCATCGTATATATGGATCGGATTGAAGAAAAGAAAGATGCCGATGCTGTTATTGTTTACGCCGATGCCGAAAAAAAACTTTTGGATATAAAATTACCTATCGCCTACCAAGAATGGCTTGCGTCGACTTTAGAGGAAAGCCAAATAGAAGTTAATAAAGAATTTCTACCCAAAAATCTTCCCCAAGAAGAACCGATTCAAGAAGTTCAGACAACAGCCCCCCAAGACCTTCAAGAAACTAATGAAACAACCATTCAAGAAGATGCTCCAACCGAAACTAAAACTAAATAAAGATATTTTTGATTAGTACGTTTTTAAATTGAATTTTCCGTAAGAATTTGTTACAAGTTTGAAGTACCTTACAGAAGGAAACGTATGCTTTATTAAATTTTAATTTTTATATAAAAGTATAACACGTTATCAATAGTAATCATTGTGTGATTACTTAGCACTCCCAGATGAAAAATAAAAGATAAGCCTACTTTTTTGTTTTATTAAATTTCATCACAGTGTTCCTTGCCGAATAGTTTTGTTTACAAAATTACTCAGTGTTTTTATTGAACAGTTTACTAAATATACATGAGGAGTATTATTTTGAAACTTAAATACATATTATTTTGTTTGACTTTGAGTTTATCACCTCTTAATGGTATGGAAGCATTTGCGGCGCCATCAGCAGGTATCGCCGCAACGGTAAACGGTGAGATGATTTCAAATCTCGAAATTGATAAAACCGTCAAACAATTTCTTTTGTCTCAAAATATTAAAGAAAACTCTTCTAAATATTCTGAGATGTACGATCAAGTTCGTGCGAAAGTTTTGCAAGATATGCTTAATGCTAAAATTTTATTTATAGAAGCAAAACGCCAAAATATTGCTGTTAATGATCAAGAATTAAAACAAGAAATCGCACAACGCATTCAAAGTACCGGTAAATCAGAAAAAGAATTTTACTCTTTACTGAAAAAACAAGGTCTTTCCCAAAAAGAATTTGCCGATAAACTGCGCCTTGAGCTCACTTCACAGCGATTGATTAATCGTAATATTTTGCGAAAAATTGTTGTTTCACAAGGCGAAGTTTTGGAATTTTATCAGTCAAAGGGCGGTACGGTAAACGGCCAAGTTGAAGTTGCACTCATTATTTATCCTTCGGTTCATGCCGCACTCAATCATGGTGATGATTTAATGAAAGATGCCGATAAGTTTGAAGAAGTTGCAAAAACTGTCTCTGTCGGCCCAAATACCGACTTAGGTGGAAATTTAGGGGTGCTTGCGATGTCTGATTTGGCAGGCCCTGTTCAGTTTCAAGTACAAAAACTAAAACCGGGTGAAGTTTCCAATGTGTTCTCTTTAGGAGAACAAGAAGCGCAAGTTATGCTTATTCGTAATATCGGAGGTGATGTCAACATTTCTGATGTGATGGATCCTGCCATCTATGATCAGATTGAAAATCAGCTTCGCCAACAAAAAGCAGGTTCAAAAATTGCGGAATATTTGGATCAATTAAGAGATAAGGCTATTATAAATATAAAATAAGGATTAAATGAATGCTTTTTCAAGAACTCGGTACATTATTAAAAGAAAAACGCGAATCACGGGGTGTTTCTCCTGAAGAAATCGCTGAAAAATTAAAAATCCCTCTTAAAGGTATTTATGCCATTGAAGAGGGAAATAAAGAAGCTTTGCCTCATGAAATCTATATTCGTACCTTTATTAAAGGATATGCTTCTTATGTGGGGTACTCAGAAGAAGAAATAGATGAAATTTTTGCTAAAGTTGATGATTTTAGCGACGCTTCCGCAACCAAAAAAAATAATAACTCCCTTGTTGACTTTGAGTCAAAATCAAAAAGCAGGGGGGGGAAGTATTTTGCTATTTTATTTATTATTGCAGCCCTTGGTGGTGGCGGTTACTGGTATGTAACCCAAGAGTCACCGCTACAAAACTCTGTGAACTCCGGACAATCTTTCTGGGGATCAGAAGAATCTAATGAAGATACGCCCCTTCCTCAGAGCGACACGCATCAAGAAAACAATAATGATCTCACAAAAAACGGCTCAGATTCTTTCGATGAGAACAGTGAGAACAGAGAAAACTTGAATGAAGAAGCCACAGAAACTTCTTCAGAAAGCTCTGCCAACAACACTTCTGAGGATATCGGCAGTGAAGTTATAACAGAAAATGAACAAAATAGTGTTACTGCAGAAGATAGTGCCGAAAAGTCAGAAGTTGTTGCCGAAAGTCAAACAACTGAAGAAAATACGGCCGAAGAAGATACACCTTTGATTACTCAAGCGCTTGCTACGTCTATGAGCGCAGGCTCTGATTCCTTCGAAGTAAACTTAGACACTCCTCTCGCAAGAAGAATCAATTGGCAACAAGTGCAAAAAGTTGAAAAAGGTCAACAACAAGCTGTCATACACGTTTCTCAAGATTGTTGGATGAGTGTAAAACTTGACGGAAAAACAACCCATTTTACCCTCAAAAAAAATAATCAACGAGATTTTATTTTTAAACAAACAGCCCAGTTCCAGTTTGGAAATGCCAGTGCCGTCACTCTTTTTCATAATGGAAAGCCTGTGCAAACCGGTGACTCTTCTGAATTGAGAGTGGTAAAACTGAGCAGATAATTTAGATTCTTTTCCTTTTTGGGAAAGGGAAAACCCCTTTTGTGTACAAAAGGGAGTTTT
>CAYJHY010000157.1:0-4943 GCA_964369875.1 uncultured Mailhella sp. | reverse complement strand
AGGATATGCAAAGCCACGCAGTGAGAACGAGCGGGCTACACGGACGTAGCTCCGATCGTATCTGAAAGGTCAAGCAAAAGGGAGTTTTCCAACTTCTCTATGGGCACCCCCTCCCCCTTTCCTCAAAAAACTTTAATATTAAAAACGCTTATCTCTTATACACAAAATTTGCATAGGATATGCAAAGCCACGCAGTGAGAACGAGCGGGCTACACGGACGTAGCTCCGAGCGTATCTGAAAGGTCAAACAAAAGGGAGTTTTCCAACTTCTCTATGGGCACCCCCTCTCCCTTTCCTCAAAAAACTTTAATATTCAGTAGATTATTTTTGTACGTAAAGTCTCATTTTTCTCAAAATTTTCATAATTCTCATTTTTCTCATAATTCTCTTTTCTCTTTTTATATGTCACGAAAAGATTGAACGTCTTTTTAAGTTTACCATTCAAGTTTAAGGTAGAAATTTTATTAATAAAATCAAACTACTTTTTATTGTTTTTTGAAATGGATATACATTTTCAAAATCTGTTTTTCTTCTAAATACTTTATTTGGCACACAACTTGCTATATTCCCTAGAATTGAGATATTGGTGAAAGCTTATTTTTTTATTTCATCGACTGCATTATACAAATAAAGAAACAAATAAATCCTCCTCAATTTTGTTTTATTATGCAATCGAGTGAAATAGTATAGGTGGATAAATTCTCTCCCGATTATCTATCTGTAATAATATGGTTTCACTCAATTCTCAATGCCAATTAAAGGAGCATATTATGAAAAGATTTTTTGGTTTTGTAGGACTGTTATTAAGCCTCAGTCTCAGCACACAAATGGCTTTTGCAAAAGAAGTTAATGTTTACACTTCACGCCATTATGACGTGGATCAAGGTATTTACAATAAGTTCACGGCCGAAACAGGTATCAAAGTAAATGTTATTTCCGGTAAAGCTCCGGAAATCATCGCCAGATTAAAAAGCGAAGGCGCAGACACTTCAGCCGACATCTTTATGACTGTTGCCATGGTTAATCTTTATGAGGCCATTGCCGCAAAGATGGTTGCTCCCATAAAATCAGAAATTGTAGATAATAATATCCCTACAACCTTGCGTGGCGAAAAAAATGAATGGGTCGCTCTTACGCAAAGGGCTCGAGTCATCGGGTACGAAAAAGGTAAGTTTGATTTTTCAAACGTAAAAACCTATCAAGACTTGGCAAGTCCGGAATTTAAAGGGAAAATTTTAGTACGTTCTGCAGATTCCGGCTATAATCAATCTTTGGTTGCAGGGATTATCAGCTCTACTTCAGAAAAAGAAGCTCTTCAATTTGTGAAAGGTCTCGTAAGCAATATGGCAAGAACTCCAAAAGGAAATGACAGAGATCAAATTAAAGGCGTTATCGCCGGTGAGGGCGATGTTGCAATCCTCAACACATACTATCTTGGTCGAATGATTCATTCCGATGATCCAAAAGAAGTGGAAGTCGCCAAGAAAACAGCGTTTTTCTTCCCTGAAAATACGCATGTGGATATCAGCGCCGCCGCCTTGATAAAATACGGTAAAAACCGTGAAAATGCCGTAAAACTACTCGAATATCTCACTTCACCAGAGGCGCAAGAAGTTTATGCAAACAAAAACTACGAAACCCCTGCAAACCCAAAGGTTAAAGCACATGAATATATTGAAAGCCTAGGCACATTCAAAAGAATGGATGTCAAATTTGAAGACATAGGTAAGAACTATACAAAAGCCTCCATGATTATGGGGCAAGGCGGTTGGAAATAGTTTTTAGAGCGTGTTCACATAAACGCCTTTTCGGTACTCTTTATAGTATATTGCTTTAAGTTTGAGTTTTTGGGGGAAAATTTTTTGCCTAACCACTGACGCCAGTTTCGTTTTACTCAACATGGCTGGGAATTTTTTCCCAAAACCCCCTTCAAAAAACTTTAATATGTAAAAATATACCTAATTAATAAAAAATACGATGGTGCATGTGGATGTATTTTATTTTTCAAACCTAATGTTAATGCAAAATGCTATAAACCTAACAGTATGAGATAATAAAAAACATACTTTTTTTGAAAATTTACCGTCCCAGTATTAAAGTTTTTTGAGGAAAGGGGGAGGGTTGCCTATGGAGAGGTCGGAAAACTCCCTTTTGTACACAAAAGGGGTTTTCCCCTTCCAATAAATACCAAACTGAAATGACATGATTACATAGTCGCTTAACAAAGAATACACAGGACATCTATGAAAAGAAAAAAACTATCCATCTGGTTTATTCTGACAAGCTTTTTTATTTTGGCTATTGTTATGTCTTGTGTTGCGATTATCACGCCTTTTTTTGAGCCCACCAACGAGGTTTGGGAACACATCAAGACATATTTATTAAAAGACTATATTTTTACGACGCTTATCATTTGTGTTTTTGTCACGTTTTTGAGTGTTTTTATCGGTACAACCACTGCATATATTGTGACTGTGTTTGATTTTCCTTTGAGAAATTTCTTCAAATGGGCTTTGATTTTACCCTTGGCAATCCCTCCCTATATTGCCGCTTATACCTATGTCGGCATGCTGAGCTACACCGGCAGCGTTCAGTATTTTATGAGAAACACATTGGGGATTGAAGATTCCAACTGGGCAATTTTTGATGTTATGTCTATTTCCGGTGTCATTTTTATTTTCACCTTTTTCCTTTTTCCTTACATTTATATAATTGTATATTCATACTTGAAAAAAGATGTTGCAAACCTTATTGAAAGCGCTCTTTTACTCGGAAAAAATAGATTTTCAATCTATTTCAAGGTTATTTTGCCGGCAAGCAGGGGTGCCATTGTAAGTGCCGCCACCTTGGTGCTTATGGAAGTCTTGAGTGATTATGGCGCTGTGAGTTATTTTGGTATACAAACGCTCTCTACTGCAATTTTTACTTCTTGGTTCAACTTTTCAGATCAAGTTTCAGCCTTGAGGATTGCCGCCTTTTTGCTCTTCGTCATTTTCATGTTTCTTTTACTGGAAAAATCTTTACGCGGAAGAAAGAAATTTTCGGTCTTTAACGCTAAAATACGCCCCATAACAAGAAAAAAAGTTTCAAAAAAAACATCTTATACATTGACTTCGTACTGTTTATTGGTGCTGAGCTTAGGCTTTTTTATACCCTGTGCCCAGTTGTTATATTGGGCAGGCCACAGCTATGAATTTGTTTTATCAAACGATTTTCTGGTGTTGTCTTACAATACCTTATTTTTGGCAACCATATCGGCAATATGCATTATGTGTATAGCTTTAGTTATCGGTAATTACGCCAGAATTTATAAAGGTTTTATTTCCACTTTTTATTCTAAAATAACATTGGCAGGCTACGCAATACCGGGCACAGTGCTTGCTATTACCACCCTTATTCTCTTCAATTCCTTAGACAGAAACCTTGTCGGAATATATAAATTGTTTGATGAAAACAGTAAAACCTTGCTAATGAGCTCAAGTCTTACGGTGCTTGTTTATGCCTATATTGTACGGTATTTGGGGGTTGGGTTTCAGAGCATTGACAATGAGTTTGAAAAAAATGGTTTACACTTTTATGAAGCTTCTCGCATGCTTGGTAAATCTATCGCCAAAACCTTCTTTCTTGTGGATATTCCTATGCTAAAATCGGCCATAATTGCCGGGTTTTCCTTAGTTTTTGTCGATATTGTAAAGGAGCTTCCCCTTGCATTATTTTTGCGCCCTTTCAACTTTGACACCTTAGGTACCGTTGTCTATAAATACGCACACGACGAACTTATAACAAGGGCGGCCGTGCCTTCTTTGATTATTATTGCCATTTCACTATGCGCTATTATTTTTATCAACAAAACACTAAATCAAGAAGAAAGGGGTTAGCATATGAATAAAGACTATCTTGAAGTTGAAAATCTTTACTTCAAATATCCGAATGCAAACGAGGATACCCTATGTGGCCTTTCTTTTTCTTTACCACATGGTGCCATCCTCGGGATCCACGGCGCAAGCGGAAGCGGTAAAAGCACCATTCTGCGACTTATTGCAGGCTTAGAAGAACCACGCAAGGGCAAAATTACCATAAATAATAAAGTGATTTGTGAGGATAGTATTTTTGTTGAGCCTGAAAAAAGAAATATAGGCATGGTTTTTCAGGACTATGCCCTCTTTCCTCACTTAACCGTAGAAAAAAACATCCTTTTTGGCGTTGACGATAAAAAAACACATAAAGAAATTCTTGAAACCATGTTGGAAATGGTCAAGATAAAGGATTTGGCAAAGCGTTATCCTTATGAATTATCGGGTGGACAACAGCAACGGGTGACCATTGCCAGAACCTTGGCAAGAAAACCGGCTCTGCTCCTTCTTGATGAACCTTTTAGTAACTTAGATGCAAACTTGCAAAGCTCCATTCGCACTGAAATTAATGAGATGGTGAAAGCTCTTAAGGTGACCACCATTTTTGTCAGTCACGATACCGAAGATGTCACAAGCATATCAGATTATATTATGCTTTTCCAAAACGGATTGGTAGAGTTTTCTAAAAATGTACGTCCACAGTAAAGCTGTAGCCATACAGCATTTCTTTGCAACTCCTGTAAAATAGGGATAACTTATGGTACTCATTGAGAATAATTCCATGCTCAAATGCGTCCCCTTGTGAGTTAATATCTTAGATAGATAAATATAGAATCCAAGTGAAAATCTCAGAAGACAGCGCCAAAACAGGCTATGTTGACTACCGATGCCCCTTTCTTTGACGAAGAAACTTCATCAGCAAGGTGGTACAGGAGTAGTACAAATAAGGGGAGTACAAAAAAAAAGGACTTATGATTTTCATCATAAGTCCTTTGAAATTATGGTGGGACCAGCAGGGGTTGAACCTACGACCAACCGGTTATGAGCCGGTAGCTCTACCAACTGAGCTATGGTCCCAAAGTAGAGATA
>CAYJHY010000156.1:2993-4946 GCA_964369875.1 uncultured Mailhella sp. | reverse complement strand
CCCAAACCCTCCCCTTTTCCAAAAAAAACTTTAATATAAGAACCTTTTCATTTAAGATAAAAAAAGGGCGGAAAAAAATTCCACCTTTTAGAGTATAGCGTCTTGCGCCTATATTATTCTTATTAATCGATTATCTTTTAATGGCTTGGACACGGTTTATTAAATACCAAACCTAAAGTATTAAAGTTTTTTGAAGGGGGTTTGGGGGAAAATTCCCAGCCATGTTGAGTAAACCGAAACTGGCGTCAGTGGTTAGGCAAAAAATTTTCCCCCAAAAAAACTTAAAACACATAAAAAATTTAAAACAAAAATCTATTTATTCGGCAGCTTGAGGACGAATAGTCATTACAGGCACATTAGAGTTTTTGACCACTTTTTCAGCCACAGAGCCGAATAAAATACGGTCAAAACCGGAGCGTCCGTGGGTTCCCATAACAATAAGATCCGCTTCTTCTCTTTCTGCCAAGGCAAGAATTTCCTCTGCGGCATAGCCGACAACAACTTCGGAACGCACTTCCACACCAGCAAAATTTGCTTCCACAAAATCTGCCATGGCTTTGTTGGCACCTGTTACGATTTCACCCACAAAATCATCGATGGTATTTGGGGGAACATGGAAACCTGTATACTGAGTCATAGTGGGAGCGGCATAAACAGCAACAATTGAGGCACCGGACAATTTGGCAAGCATGCTTGCGTAATCCGCAACAAGTTTACCGTGGTCGGCCAGATCGAGAGCGCAAATGATTTTTTTAATAGTTGACATAACAATCTCCTTACAGTTTAATCCTTTTTTAATAACAGGTATAATTCCAGTTTAAAACTATCCTACGTCTTTTTTTTCTGCTAGACAAGCATTACTTTTACATATAGAGTTTTAAAAAAATTAACGATTTTAAAGAATTAACAGGGAAAAAAATTCCTCCCCATTTGCAATAATCTGAAAAAATTGGATTAAATTAATGACTTTTTAAATGGCAAGCTTTTTGCATAATAGAAAGTAACATTCTTTGAGAGGAAAAATTTTTCCCGACAAAAAGAAAGTACAGCATTATCTTTCTTGTAATGAAAACCCCTAAACAAGGTTTTGCAAGCGGTAAAAATTACCGAAGGAAAGAGAAGGAGTCACGATGAAGATACATTCTGAACTAGAACGAGTTCTTTTAGGTGAAGCAACGCAAAAAAATGCGACCACCAAGGGTTCTGAAAGTAACGTTGTCAACACCTTTGAAAGCTTACTTGATAATGAATTGTCTGCTCTTAGCTCAGCAGAAAACCTTGGCACAGGTAGCCTTAATTACCTTCAAGCTTTGGCAGATCCTTTGAGTCTAAGTGCTGATGGCCTCACCGCCATGCAAGATAAATCCACTCTCAACGGTTCTGACGCCGAAGAAAACATCGTGGAGCAGATTGTGACAGGCATTGATACAACTTTAAGCGAAATGGAAAGTTATTTCCAATCCCTTCAAGGTTCTTCAAACCTCAAGCAAGCTTGGACAAATCTTGAAAATGTCAGTAAGCAAACAGGGCAAATGCAAGATGCTTACGCTCAATTGACCCAGAAGAACGCTTCTTTGGCTTCCATGCTCAATAATTTGGAAGCTATGGCTGTAACCGAGACCTACAAATTCAATCGTGGGGATTACATCCAATAACCTAAGCCTTTATACATTTTATAAAGCAACTCAATTTTGCATCGCATGGGCGTTGTAAAATCCAATCAATCAAATAGGTACGACAAATTTTAGGGAAGAGCCACCACTCTTCCCTGTTTGTTTTAACGTAAGGTTTCTTACGTTTTCCATATTCTGATACCTTCTCTAAAAGGCGAAATATGGATATGATTTTTTTACTTACCTAAAGTGATTTTTGCAATGGCTTCGGAAAGTCTGGCGGCCTGTATGGGATCCATATAGGAGAAGATTTCTCCTGCTTGCTTGCCTTTCATGCCTG
>CAYJHY010000156.1:0-2893 GCA_964369875.1 uncultured Mailhella sp. | reverse complement strand
TGTATGGGATCCATATAGGAGAAGATTTCTCCTGCTTGCTTGCCTTTCATGCCTGCCAAGATATTTACAGCCAATTTTTCGTCAAGGGTGGAAAGGGCTTCGGCGGCGGTTCTGGCTTTCATATTGATATACATGTTGGTAAGCTTTCTGAATTTATCACTTTGTACGCCGTCTGCACTGTCTACCATATTATCGATACGGCCTTCAAGCTGATTAAGTTCTTCCATTCTGGCTTTCATTTGTTGTTCGAGGGCAAAAAGTTCTTCTTCTTTTCTGGTGAGTTCTTTTTGTCTGTATTCCAAGCTATCGGGAGAAGTGTAAGGATTGACGGTTGGAGTGGGCACGGGAAGATTGATTTGTTGGTCGGGTCTTTGATAATCTTCAACGTCGGCAGCATGCGCAACATTTACAAGACTAAAGAAAGAGCGTTCGGGAGAGGTCGCAGGCCTTGTATAGTTTGACAATTGCACATCAAGATTTGTATCTTTAGGATTATCCATGCTTTCGCTCAAAGTATTGTCTATCATCCCTTGGCGTTCTCTTGCTCGGTTGGAACGCACAGACATGGCGGAAGCGGAAGCTAAAATAATATCACTGCTTAGTTCACTTATATCAAGCATTTCTGCTTCGACGCCGGCAACGGCTTGTACGTTTTGGCTGTTTGCGTTCACTATTTCAGTATTGCTTGCAGAAGTGGCGGGTACGATTGAAACGTCGGAAGCAACAGAAGCCTCGGCAACAACAGCGGTATCGTCAGAATTGTCAACATTTTGGCTTTTAGGCAAGAAAGAAATGCTGTTACCCGTTGATACGGTGCGATTTATCACTTGTCCATTAAAATCATTGTCTGCCATGGTGTTGCCAATGTTTTGACTTGGGCGTACATTGCTTGCAGTATCATCGTTTGCTGTTTGGTTTGAACTTTGAACAGAAACCTGCACAGGCTCAAGGCCTTGGGCTTTCATAAGGGCCGCTAATTTTCGTTGTTCATGCTCTTTGGCAATAATAGCTGCTTTTGGGCTTATTTCCTTTTTTTGTGCGGTAAAATCAAAGACTTTTCCGCCACTCATAATATAAAAGGCAAAAGCAAGTTTGATAAGCGCAAGACATGCTATCAAACAACAAATATTAGTAAGAGAGCGCTTGGTGGCGTATGGATGTGATTTCATCGAATTCCCTCTGTTCTTTATAGTGTTCATCTTGTTTGAATTGTTTTTCATGTTTTTCTTTTAGCTTTTCCAAGACTTTTTTCTCTTTGGAGCAATTGATAACGTGTTCCAAAGCCTTTTCAATTCTTGCTTCCAGCTTTTTGACATTGAGAATTGATTGCCCAATATCTTGTCGTAATGCTTTGATATAGTTTTCTAAAAGCCATCGTTCCCCGCTTTTGTCAAAACCTGTGCGCGATAAGGTTACTTCCTTTTCTTCCAGATCTCTTTGCAAAAGTTCCAGCCTTTGTTTTTCCAAAAGCAAGCCCCTATTGAGACGCCCAAGCTCCGCCTTGGCCTCATCTTCCAAACGGGTTCGGTAGATAAGTATTTTTTCCAAAGAAAATTTAAACGTAGCCATGATGTTGTCCCTGTGGGTTTGATGTCAGTTTTTCAACTCTTTATTTTACTAATTGCTAATAGTGTGCCACAATAAAATTAATTCATATTAATAGCATATTACAAAGAATAACAGTTACTACATGTCAAGAAGCTGACTGTTTTTTTAACTATGAACAACACATTAAAAACATCTAAAATGTGCAATTTGGCACATTTCTATATTTTATTTTTAGATTATAATAAGCTCTATTTCCACATTATTTAACGCGCATTTTATAAGGAGTTTTTATGTCCTCTATTTTACGCTCAGCCTTAGCGGTTTTGGGACTCAGCATTTTTTCCACAGCGTTTTTTGCTCCAAGTCAAGCCGTGGCTTCCTCAGCTTCTGCGGAACAAGATGCCCTTTGCTCTGCCTATATGGTCAAAGTAAACAAAGAAAACGCTCTTTTGTTTGCCGAACCAAGCTCCATGGGAAAGGTTGTGGGCAATGCCCCCACTAATATGTACATCAAGGGACAATGTATACAAGGGAGCGACAATTCCACGTGGTATGAAATGAGCATGCATAGCTTTGACGAGGCGGACGGCGGTTCCACCCATTCTTATCGCGTATACGACACCCCCGGAACAGGCCCTTATATAAGGCTTAGGGATCTTGTTGTCGGAAAAGCAAGCCCCTACGATACGCCGAATTACGGCCTTTACGGCTCACTTATGACGGATTATAAAACGGCTTACGGGGAAATGGATTTCAGAAAAGTAAAAAACTTTGATTCCCAAGAAGCTTTGGAAGCTTTTGGGGTTTTACTCACCCGTTTTATAGATTTTAATAACGATGGCATAAAAGAACTTGTTATCGGAAGAGTTGATAAAGAACGCATGGACTTTAAAGATTCTATTCAAATTTATGGCTTTGTAAAAGGTGAACTCACCCTTCTCGGTAAGTTTTCCCCCAACCTAAGAGCGAGTATTACAGATAACTATTCTTTTAATTTTGCGGAAAAAGATGGTTTGACGTATGTGGTAACAACCACCAATGACAAGCATTTCAGTTCCATTTTTTGGAAACTTAACGATAATGGTTTTTTCCAAGTCGCCACTCGCTTTGATGGCTCTGCAAGAGATCACCAAGAATTTTTCTATATCGACGAAACCCAAACCGACGCCGAAACCTTTTATCAAAAGTTAGGAGAGCTTGGAAATGCCACCAGAGTAATTCCTTTGTCTTTTGAAGATGAGCAAGGCTTTATGAGCGCTGCCGAAGCAAACATGATGGCTGTCGGTCAAGCAAATCTTGAAGGCCTTTATGATTTATCAAACGGCATTACCCCCACCGCAAGTTT
>CAYJHY010000155.1:0-5006 GCA_964369875.1 uncultured Mailhella sp. | reverse complement strand
AGGGGTTTTCCCCCTCCCAATAATAAATAACATCAATAAAATAAAAAAATTTGTACAAAAAATTAAAGAAAACCTAAGGTTTTCTTTAATTTTTCCGATTATATAGTAGACTCTTGTTTAACAACCGCTTCAGATTTTATTCTATCAAGCAAATCGGCAAAAGTACGTTTTACATTTTCGCGTATATCGCCTGCAACGATAAGATATAAAAGATCGTCACCGGGTTTTAGAAGGCCTTCATTGGCTTCAGCAATGATTTTGAAAATACCTTCTTGTTTTTCCATTTCTTGACATATTTCTTGAATTCGGGTGTGATTTGGGGTAACATAAACATCTGTAACAGTTTTATGCTCATCCCTTGACCAAGCACGAACGGTGCCATTGTGAATAAGTGTCATACCGACATTTTCCGCGAAACCGGGTAATTGTTTTAGATCTTCTAAACATTTATTAATATCCATATTTTACTCCTTAGGTTGAGATTATGCTAAAAATACAATCTATCCTCGATACACTACCACATCAAAGCAAGGTCATGTTAAAAACAGAGGGCTCTTGTGTGTGGATATGTTGGCAAAATGAAGCCGACCCGCATATTTTAAAACTCTTTGAAGATTTTGGTTCTATCAAAATTGCAGATATTGGCTCTCAGACACTATATTTCTTTTTTAATCAAGAGTCTACATTTTATGCAATGGCTCGTTTATATATTTGGTCAAGCCAGTATAGATCGGGTATTTCGGCATTTGCTATGCCTTGTGAACTTTTTGTGGATAGCGCTCATACGCTGAGCCTTAATATTCCGGAAGAGTTTAGAAACCTTGAAACGTTAACTCCTGAAACTTCTGCCAAGATTTTTTGCCACCCACGCTACCTTAGTTATGTGAGACAATTACCGGGCATCAGTATTTTTGACAGTCCGGAACTTAGGGAAATAAAGATTGAAGATTGGAAACTTATTTCCGCAGACAGAAGACTTCCTTTTATTGTTCAAACCGGTTGGTTTGCCTTTTTACATCCTGTAGGCTCCCCGAGTGATAAAGGTTTTGGTGATGCTTGGGATAAATTACTTTTAAGTATTCAACCTATTTTGGAACAGAATAAATTAAAGTCGAGTTTACAAGGGAGTTACTTATCGGTTTTTATCGCTAATATTGCAGAACTCAGAATCTGGGTCAGAGAAGTATTAACAGTCTTTAATGAAATTCAAAAATTTTCCCCTGAACTTTATTGGCCATGTCTCAGTATTATTCTTGATAAAGGAAGCCATAACTTTTCTCATAATATTTATGAAACCATTGGCATTGATTGGAACAGTATGTCTCCCGATCAAATGTATATCAGCTATAAAAATGCGCTTTCTTTGGGTAATGAATATGGCGTCAGAGATTTGAATTTTTCAAGCACGGTCAGAGATATTTCTGAGCTTTGTGCGGTTTATGTGGAAGATTTTTCTCGATCTATGACAAAAGTTTTATTTGCATCTTCCATGTTGCCCGGTGAAAAGAACGCGTGTTTTTATTGTGGCAGCGGAAGCCATGGTGCGCGCAAATGTCCCACAAGAAATATTCCCACTCTCCCAAATAATTTTTGGAGAAATTTAAATGATCTTGATTTTAATAATACCGATACGGTTTACGGGAATATTGACAGAGAAGTTAAAAAGAAAGGTGAAAAAGGTTTTGTCGACCTTATAATGAATTCTCATTGTGAAGAAGGTAGATTTTTGAAAGCAACCTATGCTATCAATTCCTATTTACAGCTTCCAAACTTAGAAAGAATTTGGAATATTCGATCACGTGAAATCGAAGACTTACCTGACGACGGTGAATTTGAAAAAAATCCGGCAACAAATCTGGCTAAGCGTTTTATGCAGTCTGATTGTGATATTAATGCCATTGAGCGTGAATGTTTAAACTCACTCGGCAAAGGCCAAAAATCATGGCATCTGCTATGTCTTCGTGGTTTTATCAATATTGAAAAGCAAGATTTTAAAGGCGCCATGAATGCATGGCTTGAAGCTCATCAAGCTTGTACTACCACAGTACATCAAACATGGATTCTTTTTCTGCTTGCCAGATTAGAAGAAATTAAAGGAAATTACAACGAGGCCATCGCAAAATATACAAACATCAAAGCTTTGATGCCAAACTGGCCGGAACCGTTTTATAGAATTTTGGTATGTCAGGTTAAGCAGGGGCTTGGGCAGAAAGTTGCGCCAAACCTTTTGAAGATGGTGGAAGCCCTTCCTGAAATTATGCATAAAATTGTACTTGACCCTGAACTGTATCGCGGGCAAGCGCACATTTTAGATATAGTATCCCCTATTTGGGATGTGGCTCAGCTTGATTTTGCCGCCGACAGAGAGCGTCTGGAAGAACTTCTCGGATCACTTAAAATTTGGTTTGACGATAAAGACACTCCCCTGCTTTACTATGGTAGAAAAATTCAGGGCTACCTAGAAAAGGGGATGATTAAAAACTATTTGCTTTTTGCCGAGTGTGCCAAATTGCGCCCACAGGTGGAAAAAGATTTACAACGGGTTATCAATAAAGAAGTGTCCACCATGAAGCAAGAATATGAAAATTGCCTCAAGCAAGTGGAAGTTATTCGAGATGAAATGAACTGGTTTTATTTCCAAAAGTCTTTGATTAATTTTAACAATGCGTTTAATGATTGCGCTCAAATTCTGAACTGGGCTTTTTCATCTAATTTTAGTGAAGTGGAAGTTTTTAAAGAAGCCAAGCAAAAACTGCCTGTACTGAAAGACCATGTCAAAGACCTGAAAATTAAACTGACAAAGTTGCGCATGGTTCGAGATATTACTTTGTTTAGTATGCTTATGCTAAAAAGTTTTATGCGTACATTCACAGTTATCGGAATAGCAACCTTAGTGGCTGTGTTTGGTGTACTCTTCTTTGGACAATATATTGGCTTTGAGTGGCTCCAAGATATTATCAAGTTAAATTTTTGGGAAATATTAAAGGTTGTACTTGGCATTGTTTTAATGGTATCTTTTGGATTATCAATGTTAAAGACAACGGTTATTTTTGATAGCAGAAAAAAGAAAATGCTGGATAAAGCCAAGGAAGAACGGCTTAAAATTCAACAAAACCGTATTGACGCCGCCAAAAAAAGAAGACAAGAGCTTGATGAAAAAAAAGGCAAAGTAAAGGTTTTTGGGAATTAGTAGCGCTATTTCATGGTAAAGCATGCATCTTGTATATGTAGTGACTGTATATTTAATAAATACACAGTCACTTTGAACATTTTCACAAATAAAATACCCAAATATACCGAAAATCGAGGCGCAGAATGAACCAAGAAATCGAGCGTAAATTTTTAGTTAAAAATGAAGATTGGAAAGGAAAAGCCGAACCTGTGCTTTATCGCCAAGGCTATATTGCCCGTACAGTGGATAGAGTGGTACGAGTACGGGTTGCCGGTGAAAAAGGAAAGCTTACCATAAAAGTGCGAATCGGTGAAATCACCAGAATGGAGTATGAATACGACATTCCTTTGGAAGATGCGCATCATATGCTCAATTCCCTTGCCCCCGGTGAAATTATCGAAAAAAATCGCTATACCTTTGCCGATTGCGGACACGTTTGGGAAGTTGATGAATTTTTGGGAGCTAACGACGGACTTGTAGTGGCGGAAGTAGAACTTTCCGACGAAAATGAAAAGATTGTTTATCCCCCGTGGCTTGGTAAAGAAGTGAGCAAAATTTCTCGCTACCTTAATGTGCAATTGGTTCAACAACCCTACGAAACATGGAAAGTTGAAGATAAAAATAAAAGGAATAGCCATGAGTAGAAAAGAAAGCATTAAAGACTTAAGCTCAAAAGGATACAATTGTGCACAGGCTGTTTCTTGCGCTTTTACAGATGTAACGAGTGTCAGCCATCAGGACTGGTTTAAACTTGCCGAAGGTTTTGGCGGTGGGATTGGGCGTATGCAAGGCACATGCGGAGCACTGCTTGCCGCCTATATGATTGTGAGCTCAAACGCCAGTGACGGAGCTTTACATAACGGAAAAAGCAAAAAAGATACCTACGCAAAAATACAGGACGTGCATTATAAGTTTGTAGAAAGAATGGGCTCAAGCCAGTGCAAGGAATTACTTCTTGGGCAAGAGCCAAAACCGGGTAAATGCGATGACAAACTTTATGCGGCCTGTGACGTTATCGAAGAAGCTCTCAATAAAATGGGGATAAGCTGTTAAATCCATGGCTAAGAAAAGTGTTAAAATTTTGGCAGTGGGCGGAATAAAAACCACCTATTGGAAAGACGCCATTAAGTATTATCAACAAAGATTGAATCATTGGCGTGACGTTCAAGAAATAAATGTTAAGGATGGAGACTCTGCTCTCCCCTCGCCCGAAAGAAATAAATGGGAAGGGCAAAGACTTATACAGGCGCTTCAACCAAGCGATTATGTTATTTGTCTTGATGAAAAAGGAAAATCTTTTACTTCGCAAGAGTTTGCAAAATTTCTGGAAAAAAATTCAGAAAACGCTACAAAAACTCCTTGCTTTGTGATTGGTGGAGCCTTTGGGCTCGATCAAGAAGTGAGGGATAAAGCAAATTTTCTTATGTCGCTGGGTCCTATGACCTTTCCCCATGAATTGGCAAGGGTGCTGATTTATGAACAACTGTATAGGGCAGAAGCGATTTTGCGAGGGGTGCCGTATCATCATTAAGGTGAAGGGAGGGCCCTTGGGAACCCCTTTTTAACCGCTTAAGATATTTTAGGACTGTGCGAAAGTGCAGTTCTTTTTTTATGGTTGGTTGTTACTGTCAGAGCTATTAACATGAAATGGATTTTCGTGTTATATCAAGGAAGATAAATTCGATTTGAGGGAGTGTACTCTTATGGTACATGACCGAAAAATCGTATGAAAGCTGACGCAGAGATTACCGAAAAGACGTTCATGTTTTTAAGGGGAGAAAAACCAAAGGGGAAAGCCCCTTACCTTTTTCTCCCCTTCCACCCCTCTTTTGTT
>CAYJHY010000154.1:0-5015 GCA_964369875.1 uncultured Mailhella sp. | reverse complement strand
TGGTATCATTACCGTCATTACTATTGATATTTGTGGCACTTATATTAATAATAAAATCATCAAATTTTGTACCCAGTATACCTTGAGTTGCTGCAGCGTTTGTTTCTTTATCGGACGCTTGAGAATTACTTTGCACAAAAGATGGGATAATGTTTCCACGGCCGTCATCGCTAAAGACAGTATTTTCCGTGATGCTTTGATTTTTGATACTGCCATCGGCTTGCATAATGGCCACTTGATAACTTTTTTCTTGGCCGTCGCTACTGCTGTTTGTTGCATAAACAAGAATGGCGGCACCTGATCCAAAGCTGTGTGAGGCCAGAACATCTTTTTGATTCAATCCTTGTTTTGACATAAGCTCTAAAACATTATCGGAAAGCTCTTGTTTGGCAATGGTATTCGTCGGAGAGTTGTCTTGATTATTTAATTCATTCTTTGGGGAAAGTTCGTTATGGAGTATGTTGTCAACTTCTTTTTCTTTCACAGTGTTTATTTTAAACGCTGTGGCTAATAAACGAGATTCTTTTGAAAAAAAAGAAGAATCTTTGGATTTCTCAAAATTATTTCCCAATGAAGTATAAAGAGTAAGGCGTCTTCTACCTTGATTGTGTAAAGACTGTGTAGTGGATTCTTTATCAGATGCTTTTGTTCTTGTCTGATTTGTAATAAAGTCTTGATAAGATACTGTGGAAATACTCATAAAAAACCTCCCTACGTTGTTAGATATTCATATCGGAAAAAAGAAAAATAACTTTAGGTAAAATTTACTATCTTAGGGGATTAACATAAAGAATTAATTATGAAAGAGTTTTAAAAGTAGCAAACTTTTCTATGGAAAAACTGTAAAGAATTAAAGTTTTTCGGAAAAGGGGAGGGGTGGCCCAACATCTGTTGGTTGGAAAAACGCTTTTTTGTTCACAAAAAAGGGTTTTCCCCCTCCCAATAGCACGCAAATTGGAATGACGTGGTAAAATAAAGCCTTAATAACAAGAAATTCTTGCATTTATGTGTGAAAAGATGTACAAGCATCCTATGCAATATTATCCTTTATTTTTAGATATTTCCTCACGTTATTGCCTTGTTGTCGGCGCAGGTGGGGTTGGACGACGTAAAATCGCCACTCTCTTAAAAGCAGGCGCTCAAAAAGTGTTTGTGGTTGATGAATATTTGTCTTTTTCTGAGTTTCAAATTTTTTATTCTGCGGAATTTTTAGAAGAAAATGATCTTTTGGTTAAAGAAGTGTTATCTGAACATGCTTGTTTTTCAAGAATTTCTTATATCCACCGTCCCTTTCAAGAAAGTGATATTGATGGGATGACGCTCGTTTTTGCCGCAACTTCCGATAGTGAGCTAAATGGTCATATTGCGGATTTGTGCAAGAAACATTCAGTTTTTTGTAATGTTATAGAAAACATTCACCGTGGGGACTTTATTGTTCCTTCGCACGTGAATTATGATAATTTAGTATTGGCGCTGTCAACCTCGGGCACCAGTCCGGCTTTGGCTAAAGCGCTGAAAAAAGATTTAGGCGAATGGCTAGATACGGGATATGTTCCTTTTTTAGCTTTTATGGCGCAGGTGCGTAAAATAATGCTGTCGGATGATATGCAAGAGATTTTTCAACATCCCGATAGGACAAAGCTTTTTCGCTCTTTGGTAGAAGATTCTTTAAGAGGTAAAATACTTGCTTTACTAAAAGCAGAAAAAAAGGCAGAATTGCAAGAACTGGTGAAACAGAATGTGCCATCGGTAATTTTTGAAAAAATAGACTGGAATGAAATAGTATAAAAGGATTTTGTCTTAAAATATTAAGAATAAAATCTCATGCGAAAGGAGTTGCCTATGACCGCCCTTGCTGGTTTGGCTTTATTCATAACCGCCCTTGCCACCGTGGCTATTTTTGCCGGTTGGATTGGACGTAATCCAAAAATAAAAAAAATCGGTGTTTTTTTAATGGCTCTGGTTTTTGCTGTTCTTTTAGTGTTTATGTTGAGCGGTTTTTTTAATACCGATTGGCGTGGTTTACGTTCTTGGTATTTAATCCCCATGGCTTTGGCGCTTATTGTGGTGGGTTTTGTAGGGTATTTTAAAAATAAACATGATTGGTATTTTTTGGGTATTGCCCCTCTAACTTTTATTATATTATGTGCCGCGTATTTCTATACCCAAGGGGAAGGGGAGTTTAACACAACGCTTTCAGGCCCTATTTTTTGGGTGCATTTATCCATGGTTTTTATAGGAATAGGCCTTATGGCTTTAGCAACGGTTGCGGGGGTGCTTTTTATTTGGCAAGAAAGAGCCCTGAAAAACAAGAAAAAACTCTCCACTCTTCCCAAAGACTTACCATCCCTTACAAGCCTTGATAAAGTCAATGCTTTTGCCACTAACGTGGGATTCCCTCTTTATTTTTTGGGGGTTTTAACAGGCTTTTTATGGGCATATATTTCATGGGGAAAGATTTTTTCTGCAGATCCCAAAGAGTTTATGTCTTTGTTTATTTTATGTTTGTACGCCTATCTTTTTCACAGAAGGCAAGCGCATAACAGCCATGGCCGTAAACCTGCGATTTTGGCGATTTGTATCTTTGTAGCATCTTTATTTTCTATTGTTTTTGTAAACACCCTTCTTTCCACACATCATAGTTTTTAGAGTTTTATATGTCAAAAATATATCTTATAGGCTTAAACCATAAAACAGCAACCGTTGAAATCAGAGAAAAGTTTGCCTTAACAGAATTTACTTCTGCTGAAAAATGGCCTTTTTCCAGAAACCATCTCGGAACACGTAAGAAAAAACCACATAATTGTCGTTTACAAGTAGATAGCGTTAAATGTGTTGGCTGTGGAAAGTTTGTAACAAGCGACCAAGGAGGGCGTTGCACCGCCAAAACTCGTTGGTTTCGGAAGCAACACGCTACTGTTTTACAAAGTGCTCAAGAAAACGCCCTCCAACAAGAGGTTTTGGCAAGTAAAAAATTGCCTGTGTTGGAGTCACTGATACTGTCGACCTGTAATCGGGTGGAAATCCTTTGTTTTTATGATGGAAATCCGGACGATATTTTAAAAGCTTGGGCGGAAGCACGCGGCGAAGATGTGGAAAGCTTGCGCCCTTATGCTTATTGTTATGAAGGTGAAGAAGCTGTGCTTCATCTTTACAAAGTAGCGGCAAGTCTTGATTCTCTTGTGCTTGGTGAACCGCAAATTTTAGGGCAATTAAAATCCGCCTATCGTCTCTCTATGCAAGCAGGGCAGGCGGGTATTATGGTTAACAAGATTTTGCATAAAGCCTTTTATGCCGCCAAAAGGGTTCGTACCGAAACCGCTGTGGCCTCTAATGCGGTTTCTATCAGTTATGCCGCTGTAGAGCTTGCCAAACGTATTTTTGACGATATGTCACAGCATGAAGCATTGCTCCTCGGTGCCGGAGAAATGGCCGAACTTGCCGCCATGCATCTTATGACTAACTCTATTCAAAAACTTCGCATTGTAAACAGAACCTTTGCACGAGCCGAAGAACTTGTAACCCGTATCGGTGGGGAAGCCTTTCCCTTTGAAGCCCTTCGAGACTGTCTTGTGGAAGCCGATATCGTAATAAGCTCCACAGGCGCCCAGCAAGCGATTATTAACGCAGAGTTTATGCTCGACATTATGAAAGAGCGCAAAAATCGCCCCATGTTCTTTATTGACATCGCCATGCCACGTGATATCGATCCCGATGTGAACACTATCGACAACATTTATGTCTATGATATTGACGATCTTAAAGAAGTGGTGGAAGAAAATCTCGCACAAAGAAGAGGCGAAGCCCTTAAAGCCGAAGCCATTGTCCAAGAAGAAAGCATAGCTTTTGAAGCGTGGCGTAAATCCTTGGCTCTCAAACCAACCATCTTAGACATCGAAGATAAAGGGCAAGAAATTATCGATGTAGAAATGGAAAGAACCTTGAAACGTCTCGCAAAGCTGGGAATAGAAGGGCAAGAAATTGAAGATGCTCTTGAAAAAATGGCTACCGCCATCGTCAGAAAATGCCACGATGCACCGCTTAGGCATCTTTCCAACAGCTACAAGCACAACCCAAGTCAAGCTTCCATTGTCACGATCAGGCAAATTTTGAATTTGGATTAGTGGGATAATTATTTGTTGGGGGAGGGAAAAACCTATTTTTTGAAAAAAATAGGTTTTTCCCTTCCCCAAACCCCCTCCCTTTTCCACAAAAAACTTTAATAGGAAGCTTCTTTTTAATAGGGCGTTTTTTATAGTTTAAAGTATCCCCACAAATAAATAATAAATTATCATTTATATCAAATTCCTTGACTATTTTTCAATTTCCCTTTAGTTTTGCCGAACTATTTACATATTTTTAGGAGTTTTTATGTCAGGGCAAACTACAAGCATGGCAAATCCGGCACCTCTCGGACTTGCCGGTTTCGGGATGACAACTATTTTGTTGAACATCCACAACGCAGGGTTTTTTGAACTTAATGTGATGATTATGGCAATGGGCATCTTTTATGGTGGCATGGCTCAAATAATTGCAGGGGTTTTGGATTTGAAACGTGGCAACATGTTTGGTGGCGTTGCGTTTACGTCTTACGGATTTTTTTGGCTTACCCTCGTTTTTATTTGGACAGCCCCCAATCTTGGTCTTCCCGCAACCTCACCTGTGGGCTTAGGTTGTTATTTGGCCATGTGGGGCGTGCTCACTTTCTTCTTGTTCCTCGGAACATTGAATGGTGCCCTTGTCGGCAAATTAGTATTTAGTACCTTGGTGGTACTTTTTGCGCTTCTTTCCGCGGCAAACTTCACTGGAAGTCACACACTTCACGTTGTGGCTGGTTATGTTGGTCTCGCCTGTGGTTCTTTTGCTTTTTATGAAGCTATGGCGCTTATTCTCAACGACAAATACGGAAGAAAAGTGTTACCTCTTTAATTACTTATTTTTATTTTGTCTTTTATGAGAGGGGGAAACCATGCTTTTGTGTACAAAAGCAAGGTTTCCCCCTCTCAAACTCTCCC
>CAYJHY010000153.1:0-5019 GCA_964369875.1 uncultured Mailhella sp. | reverse complement strand
TTTGTTGTTAATATTATATTGGTTCGTGAGCTTGCTGTCACAGGACTTCGAGCTATTGCCGCGGATGAAGGTAAGGTTCTTGCCGCAGATAGGTTTGGCAAGTGGAAAACCGGCTTTCAAATTGCGGCTATTATTCCCTTGTGCTTGCATTTCCCCTATTTTGGGCTCCCTTTTCACGAGCTTGGCGTTGCCTTACTTTATATTGCGCTTATACTGACGGTTTTGTCCGGAGTTCATTACTTCAGAACATTTTTTATGCAGTCACAAGTGGGTAAAAAATAATGGTCGTGCCTGCACTGTTTTAAAGGTTTATCGGTAAGGCTGTCAAAAAGTTAAGTCTGCCTTTAAAAAAACGAAAACATAAGGAAAATATATATTTAGGAAAAAATTATGGCCATAAAAGATGTAAAAAAACTGTCCTTTTTTTGGAAAAGCACGGTTTTAAGCTTTGCCCTTTTGATGAATGTGGCGCTTGGTTATAGTTTGCTTCTTGGTGAGCAAAGTATATTTGCTTGGAATAAACTTTATGAAAAATATGACAGCTTGCAGGGTGAGCTTGAACTTGTGAATCAAAAACAAGCCGAACTCAGTCGTCAAATCAGGTTGTTACAAAACGATCCTAACTATGTGGAACAACTAATTAGGCAACGTTTGAATTATGTTCGAGAGAATGAAATATTATATCTTTTTGAAAAAGAACAAGAAGAACCTTCTTTGTGGCTTGAACAAGATACTGAAAATAATGGCTAAAACCTTCTGTGTCCCAAACTTAGTACAGAGTTTATAAAAAAGGGTTATGTTTATGCGTGATGAGAATCAGAATAGTGCTCTTATGCAAGCAAAGGTGGAATGGTATAAAGAAGTTGTGTTGCTTGATCCGCAATCGAAGCTTTTTTTATCGTATGCCCGTCTTTTGGCGGAACTTGGTGTCCTTGAAAATAATCCTGATTATTATAACGAGGCCTTTCGTGTGCTCAGGGCCGGGATTGAAAAACATCCTGACTTTATGGAAGCGCGTCTGTTTCTGATTGAGCTTTTGCATAGTTGTGATTGTAAAGCGCAATGTGGGGCGGAGGTTGCACATCTTGCATCATTGTTCCTTAGTTATCCCGACTTTTGGGATGCGTGGCGTGTGCATGCCGGTCTTGAGAATCAAAGTGAAGACTTTACTGTGGCTCTCGGCTTTATGGGTGCTATTTTGAAAGATAGATCCCTCAGCCTTGTCAAGGTTTTTGAAGCGGGACTTTCTGCTCTCAGAGTTGAGCAGAACGCAAACCTCACCATGAGTAAAGAGCTGTTGCAAGGGGTTGAATGTGCTTTCGAACAGCCTCTGAAGTCTGACGTTGGCGTTATTGCAGGTGTTCAAAGTGCTGATGTGCCGGCAGAAATAGAAGTAGCAGAAGGTGCGCCTGCTGAGTTTATAGATGAAGCAGAAGAGCCTGCTTTTGATAATGCAGAAGCCGTCATCGAAGGCGACACAGAAAACGACACCGAAAATCTAGTAGAGGTCGTTGCGGATGTTGCTGAGAATGCCGAAAATTCTGCTGTTGACGAAAACGAAGACAACGTTGAGCTCGAAGATCAAAGCGAGCAAGTTGCAGAACTCGAACAGGCTGAACAAAACGAGCAAGCGGATGAATCTGTCGAAGATGTTCCGTCTGCTGACGTTGCTGAAGAAACCCCCTCTGGCGATTCTCAGGCTTCCCCCGAAGAAGCCATAACCGATGAAGTTATCGCAGAATCGGAGGAGGCAGAGCAAGATAGTAAGCCAAAAATGCAGAGTGAAGCGAAAAAAGTCAACGCACCTATCATTGTTAAAGCTCCTTCTAAGCCCACTATTAGTTTAAATCCTACAAAGGTAAAACCTAAAATTTCAATAGTGACCGGTGTGGCGCCTCAGCCTAAAGCACCGCAAGCAAAAGCCGAAGACAGTGCAAGTACAAGTGACGAAAGTCAAGGCGCGCTTGAAGAAGGATCTATAAAAGCCCCCGCTACTCATACTGCCAATGTTCAAGAAGGCGTTGCAAGTGTAGCGGTGGAAGCTCCTGTGGAAGTTAATACTGTTGAACAAACAGAAAAAGTTCAAAAAGCCGAAATTACTTCGGAAGAAATTTTAAAAGAAGAAATTGTGTCTAACGAAGTGGCGCAAGAAAGTAGTATTGAAAATAAAATGCCTCAAGAAATATCCCAAGTAATTTCTTCCCCCGAAGAAGTTTTGCAAGAAAAATCCTGGAATGAAATGGAATCAAAGGAAGTTGTTTCAGATACAATTTCACAAAACGAGATTCAAGAAGATGCCCCACAAGATGCTCCCGAAGCAGATTTTTCCCTTGCGGGTAAAGGCATTTCAGAAGATGATTTGTTTGTTCCTGTAGCTGTGGATGCAATTGATTTAAGTGATGCGGAAACTAAAGACGGCAAACCCACTGTATACGAAAGTAAAGACAATGTTAAAGATGTGTTGGCCGCTCTTTTGGCAAACAGTAATATTGTGGAAGAGCCTATGGAGCAATCTCCTTTCCGTACAAGAAGTATGGCGGAAGTTTTGGCTGAACAAGGGGATATTAAAGGCGCGATCGACATTTATGCAGAGCTCATTGCCAAGCAAGAATCAGCCTTGATAGATGGTGACGGTTCCGCCGATGGCCTTGAGCTTTCCAGCTTGCTTAAGCGTCGTAAAGAGCTTGAAGTGCGTCAACACCTTTCTGTACAAGCATCTGCAAACGATGAGGGTGCAGAACAAAATGGTTGGAGTGCTGCAGAAGTTGCTTCTGAATCCTTTGAAAACGATTTGCCTGAAAATGAGCTTTTAAATCAAATAAAAAGTCAAGCGCAAGCACAGGATGATGGTTTGCAAAACCAAAGTAACTCTGAGCAAGCTTTGACAGAAAATACAGATGATGATACATCCAACAACTTGGAAGTTGACGAAACGAGTGAGTCTGGAAGCAAAACAAAAGATTCAAAAACTAAAAGTACAGATAAAGCTGTAGATATATTGAATAAGCTTGCTATGCGTCTTGAAGCAAAAGCAAGTTAATAACGGAGTAAAAGAAAATGAAATGGATGAATATCTTTGTTGTTGGGGCAGTAATGCTTTTAAGCGCTTGTGGAGATATAAGAGATTCTAAAACCGTAAGAGCATCAGAAGACTTTTACTTCACTTATATAAATCGACCAAAGGTTATGCACTTAGAAGATGCAGACACGCTCAAACATTGGGAAGAAAACCTTTCTACACGTTTTGTTTTACTCGATAAAGAGTTGACAGAGCTTACCCGTTCCATGGACAGTATTTTGGATCCTTCAAATCCAAACACCGTTGCGGCACTTTTGCAAACCTATCCTTGGCTTTCCAATGCGATGGTTTTGGATAATACGGGATTAATTATGGCGGCAATTCCTGCAAGTGTACCCGCTTTTGTAGACTTTTCTTACCTAAACAGTATTGAAGATATAAAATCGCGCGACGTATATGGCAGTGTTGTAAGCTATGAAAATCAAAATTATATGCTTGTTGCAAGACCGTACGTCAGAAACGGTACTTTGATAGGTTACTTGGCGGTAACATTTGACCCAAGAGCTCTTTTACCTCTTATCGGGGATGCCGGATCTACCTTTATAAGCACCATTGACACTGTTTTGTGGAGCGGAGATATATATCTTCCCGATACACCTATCGGTGCGGAAAGCTGGCAACAAAGAATAGACAAAGAATCTTTTGGGGTTCTTGATTTTGGTGGTCAAAAGGCCGCTTGGGTGGTTCGTTACTATGCCAATATGCCTTTGATTTACGGTGCCGTTGTCGATGCGTATGAGCCTTCGAAGGAAAGCGAATAAGCTCCCGTTAATATAAGAGATAAATTGAGGCTGAAAAGCTTTTTTATAATCTTTTTTCTACCTCTGTTGAATGTAACCGTTCTCTATAGTGGATAGATTTTGTTTAGGCGAATGTGTGCAAACCGTTTTGCGTGCATGATGTATGGTTTGATGTTTTATGAGATTAAGGTAGTTTATATGTCTGAGATCAGTGTTATTGAACATATTCATAGTATGCAAAAGTTTTGGTCACCTCAGGCCACAGGTCAATTTACTTCATTGATGTATGACCTTGTTTTGTCAGCAAAAATTATTGCAAGAAGCGTAACCAAGGCCGGCCTTGTGGATGTGCTTGGCGGAACCGGGGACGTTAATGTTCAAGGCGAAGCCGTGCAAAAGCTTGATGAAATCGCCAACGAAGTGATGATTTATCGTATGATTAACAGCGGTGCAGTTTGTGCGCTTGGCAGTGAAGAAGAAGACGATATTATCATTGTGCCCAAGGATAAACCAAGAGGAAACTATGTAATTTTCTTCGATCCTTTGGACGGATCTTCTAATATTGATGCCAATGTCAGTATCGGTACCATCTTTTCTATTTATCGTGTGGAAGATGCGGATGCTGTGGAAGATTTGGATTTATTGCGCAAAGGAAGCGAGCAAGTGGCGGCAGGCTATTTTCTCTACGGACCTTCTACAATGATGGTTTACTCCTTTGGGCATGGTGTGCATGGCTACACCCTCGATCCAAGTGTCGGAGAGTTCTTACTTTCTCATCCCGACATCTTGATTCCTCAACAAGGAAAATATTATTCTGCCAATCTCGGTAATTATTCTAAGTGGGACGAACAAGATCAAAACGCTATGGATAGTTTCAATCAAGATGGCTATTCTTTACGCTATGTCGGTTCTTTGGTTGCAGATTTTCATCGTACTTTACTTTACGGCGGTTTGTTTTCCTATCCTGCCGACAAGAAAAATGTAGAAGGAAAGCTACGCTTGGTTTACGAAGCAGGCCCCTTGGCCTTCTTGATGGAACAAGCAGGCGGACAAGCCCTTGACGGGAATGGTTTGCGCATTGTGGATAAAACACCCAATAAGGTGCATGCAAGAACACCGTTTATATTTGGTTCACGTCTTGATGTGGATAAATACAGAGCCGCGTTTAAATAAATATAAAATTTTGATTTAATTTTTTTT
>CAYJHY010000152.1:0-5048 GCA_964369875.1 uncultured Mailhella sp. | reverse complement strand
CCTTTCTTTTGTGAACAAAGCACGATGGGGGCGTGCGGAGATAAAAGTAAATCCTCGGCTTCCTTGGTGATATGTGCAATTTTTTTTGCGGCTTCGATATCCTTCACCATGACCGCAAAGGGTTTAAACGGGCGGTTTTTCCGTTGCCTTAAAATACTTACAGCCTCGTTGTTGTATGCATTACACGCAATTTGAAAACCTCCAAGCCCTTTAATGGCTACAAGTTCGCCTTTATACAGAGCTTGTAAGCATTTTTTTATAGCATAATGATGATTGGATTTGTTTAGGTCGTGCACCGAAAAATTATTTGCTTCTGCAACAGAAGAAAACCATATTTTCGGCCCACACTTTAAGCATGCATTTGGTTGTGCATGGAAACGCCGATCCATTGGATTATCGTATTCTTCTTGACATACAGGGCACAAGGGAAAACAAGACATACTGGTAAACGCCCTGTCATAGGGAATGGATTTCGTAATGCTATAACGAGGTCCACAGTTGGTGCAATTTGTAAAAGCATAAGCATAACGGAAATTTTTTTGCTCAAACATATCCGCTTCGCATAGAACACAGGTTGCAGTATCGGGACTAATGAGTACATTATGCCCCCCATGCTCCCCTTCTTCGGTATGTTTTATAGTAAATTCTGTACATTCCTCTGAATCTAAAGAAGAAATTTCTATTTGTTCATGGAAAGAAATTTTGGCAAGAGGCGGTAATTTTGCTTTAAAATCCTGCTCAAAAGCTACGAGACTTTCTTCACTTCCTTGAATTTCAATACAAACACCTTGGGGATTATTGGTAACATAGCCCAAAAGGCCATGTTCTTTGGCCACCCTAAAAATAAAGGGTCGGAAACCGACCCCTTGTACTTGTCCTTGAATAATATGTCGAATACGTTTTTGCATCATAATTATGATAAAATAGTTGATGTAAAAGCAAAAAGCATACACAAACCCTTATTTCAATTTATCTATAAACAGTCCAAAATCAGAACCGCTCTTTTTTCGTTGTGCAGACTCTAATGCCATTTTTTGTCTTTGCTTTTGTAAACGCATTTTTTGCTTTTCTTCATCTGCTCTTTGTTGTCGTTCAAGTTTAAGCTGAAGTATTTCATGTTTTTGCATTTCTAAAATCAGCTTATCAAGCATACTCTCTTCTTCTCCAAGAAGTTCGGGGAAAAAGCAAGAACATTGATCGTCGGCAACTCGTACAATTTGTGCAGTCAGTTGAACAAACTCACGTTTATCTGAGGCTAAAACAATCCGAATCATTTGACGCGGTATAAGATTAGTTTGACAGTCCAAAACCTTAAAACAGATTCCGGAGATACTGATATTAACCACCTCTAAGGGCGTTCTGTCGTCTTCCAAATAAACCCACAAGTTTTTTGGATTCGCCCTATAGGCTTTACGTGCATACTCTTCTGAATGAACAAGCATGTTATCAAAAAGAGTAAAATCATTACTATTAACTTTTCGGCTCATTGATCATACGCTCCAAACTAAATTCAACACGTCTATTCTTTGCTTTATTTTCTTCGGTGTCATTTGGAAAACGAGGATTTAAATCAGCCATTCCGGTTGCAGTCAATCGGAGTGGATTAATCCCTTTGTCTACCAGCCAACGAAGAATATTAACAGCCCGTAAAGCGGATAATTCCCAGTTATCTTTAAACCTACCACCGGCAATAACTTCGTCATTGTCGGTATAGCCTTTAATGCTTACTTCCATATCACGATTAGCTTTGATAATATCAAGTAATGGCAATAAGGTTTCTTCTGCGCGTGGTGCCAAAGTTTCTTGACCTCTGTTGAAAAGAGCTCCATCACCAACTGTCATGGTGATAATACCCTCATCAAGCACGGCGCTCACTTGCCCATCAATAGCTTTCTTGGTAAGATAACTTTTTACAGCGTTGAAGCTATTTTCTTGAGATTTCAACAATTCACGGCGAATGCGTTCCAAGTCCATAACTGCCATATTATCAAAATCGACATTGGAGTTGGCGGTGCCCGTGGTGACATCAACATTGTTGTCAAGGCCACCAAAAGCATCACGCATCGCACCGGAAACACTAATAAATTTCACATCTTCAACCGTGGACATGGACAAGAGCAGTACGAAAAATACAAGCAATAATGTAACCATGTCCGAGAAAGTCGCAAGCCAGTCCGCGCTTTCTTCTTCAATCGGTTCCGGTTCCGGTAAACCACTCATATATTACATCCTTTGCAAATGTTCTGAAAAAAAGACATATACATATCAAACCACAGTCAAAGCTTCTTATTTTTCTTCTACTTTACGCTTAGAAGGAGTCAAGAAAGAAGATAATTTTTCATAAACCAAGCGAGGGTTGTTATTTTCTAAAATAGACTTTGCACCCTCAAAAATAATTTGTAAGTTCATTGCCTCTTGCGTGCTTCTTGATTTAAGCTTGGTCGCAAGGGGTAAGAATATAAGGTTAGCCAAAATAGTACCATAAAGGGTCGTAATAAGCGCAACCGCCATGGCAGGACCCAAGGCGTCGGGGTTTGAAAGCTGACCAAGCATCTGAATAAGACCGATAAGCGTACCGAGCATCCCCATCGCAGGGGCAAGGCCACCCATTTTCTGAAACACACCGATACTGATACTATGACGTTTTTGTAAGGATGAGATTTCAATAATAACGGTGCTGTGAATAAGCTCCGGCTCCGCTGTGTCAGCAATAAGTTGCATAGCTTTTTTCAAAAGCGGATTGTTGGTTTCCACTCTTTCAAGGGCCAAGATCCCCTCACGACGGCTAATTTCTGCAATTTGTACCATGGTATCCACAACATCTTCGGGAAGAGTTCTCTTACTGGAAAAGGTTTTTGCAACAGCTCTGAAAGCTTGCATAACTTCTTCCATAGGAAAACAAATTAATGTTGCGGCAAAAGTACCTCCAACAACCATCAAAATACTGGCAGCGTCAATAAAGCCGCTGGGGTCGGGACCCAGTAAAATAGTACTAAAAACAAGACCAAATCCTGCGAGAATACCAATCAGTGTTGCTATATCCATAGTTTTTCACCTAATAAAACTTGATTAATACGAAAATGGTGCGTACAACCTTTCCATACATTCATAAACAATCTTTGCATCCTTGTCCAGTATTTATTCAAAAAAGAAGAAAACTACTGGGTTTACACAAGGAACAAAAACTTTTACCAACCATCTAAACACAAAAGGAAAGAACCAGTGACAGCTCGTAATAATTCTATCCGTAACATTGCCATTATTGCCCACGTTGACCATGGCAAAACAACTTTAGTAGACGGCATGTTTCGCCAAAGTGGCATGTTTCGTGCCGACCAACAAGTCGATGACCGCATCATGGATAGCATGGAATTGGAGCGTGAACGCGGTATTACCATCGCTGCCAAAAACTGTGCCGTTTCCTGGGGTGATGTGCGCATCAATATCATAGATACCCCCGGCCACGCCGATTTTGGCGGTGAAGTAGAGCGCGCTCTTTCCATGGTTGATGGTGTTGTACTTTTAGTGGACGCCTCAGAAGGTCCCTTGCCTCAAACACGTTTTGTACTTCGTAAAGCCCTTGCTCAAAAACTTCCCGTTATCGGCCTTATCAATAAAATTGACAGAAAAGATGCTCGACCCGATGAAGTTCTCAACGAACTTTACGAACTTTTTATCGACCTCGACGCAACCGATGACCAATTAGAGTTTCCCGTACTCTATGCTATCGGACGTGAAGGGGTTGCAATGTTTAATATCGACGATAAACAAGAAAACCTTAGCCCTCTTTTCGAAACTATTTTAAAAAAGATTCCGGGGCCCGCTCACGAAGAAGAAAAACCTTTCCAAATGCTCGTCACCGATCTTGATTATTCAGACTACTTGGGTCGCCTTGCCGTGGGCAGAATTCACAACGGCCATGTTCAAAATAAAGACTCCCTCGTGTGTATCGGTGCCGACGGCGTCGCTAAACCGCTTCGTGCCACAAAAATCCAAGTTTACAAAGGTAAACAAATGGCCGACGTTGAAAGTGCCGAACCCGGCGATATTATCGTTATGGCAGGCATCGAAGACGTTACCATCGGTGACACCATCTGTACCAAAGAACATCCCGAAGCTCTTCCGCGTATCAATGTTGACGAACCCACCGTTGCCATGAGATTTTCCATCAACAGCTCTCCCCTTGCAGGCCGCGAAGGAAAAATCGTTCAATCAAGAAAAATTCGTGAACGTCTCGATCGTGAAGCCCTACGAAATGTATCCATCAGAGTGGAAGACACCGAAGATAAAGATTCCTTTATCGTCAAAGGTCGTGGCGAGTTCCAAATGGCTATCATCGTCGAAACCATGCGTCGTGAAGGTTTTGAGCTTACCATCGGACGTCCCGAAGTTATTATGCGTTATGAAGGCGATCAACTTTTCGAACCCATCGAAGACGTACACGTTGACTGCGACGAAAGCTTCATGGGCGTTGTTACGGAAAAACTTTCCTATCGCAAAGGTCGTATGACCAACTGCGTTAACCACGGCACAGGTCGTGTTCGTTTGACCTTCTCCGTTCCTGCAAGAGGCCTTATCGGCTACCGTGACGAATTCCTCACCGACACAAGAGGAACAGGCATCATGAACTCCACTTTCAGCGCATACGAGCCCCACAGAGGCGACTTTATCGTCCGTATGACAGGTTCACTCATCGCCGACAGAAACGGTAGCGGTGTTGCCTATGCCCTCTACAACCTCGAACCCCGCGGAACCCTCTTTATTGTTCCGGGAGACCCTGTATACGAAGGAATGGTTGTCGGTGAACACAACCGTGACAACGATATCGACGTAAACCCAACCAAAGAAAAGAAACTCACCAACATGCGTGCATCAGGCAAAGACGAAAACATCATCCTTACCCCCGTACGCCACATGACCCTCGAACATGCCCTCCACTTCCTACGCGAAGACGAACTCCTCGAAGTAACCCCCCTCTCTCTCCGCATACGCAAAATGGAACTCTCCGCTATGAAAAGACACCAAGCCGGCGGAAACAGAAAAAGAGT
>CAYJHY010000151.1:0-5135 GCA_964369875.1 uncultured Mailhella sp. | reverse complement strand
CGTGACCAGTTAGTTCCGAACTGGAACTCAAGGGTGATACCGGTAACAACACCGAGGACAAAGTTAATCAAGAACAATTTGCCCCAAAATTTAACCATTCTTTTATATGTTTCGTTACCTGTTTTTACATAGGCAGTTTCCATTATTGCCAATAGAACTGTAATACCAAGGGTGAGCGGAACAAAAATGAAGTGGAAAAAAACTGTGACAGCAAATTGCAATCGTGAAAGGAGTATAACATCCATAGGGACCCTCTCAAGTTAAGGTGCAAATAAATAGAGCCTAATATAAAAAATAACGCAAGCGTTATATTGTAGGTTGCAGTTTTGTTAGGTTATTATGATTTCTTTGAGGGGGAAAGCTCATTTTTTGAAAAAAATGAGCTTTCCCCCAAGCAAACTTATATTAAAGATAAAAAATGCTTATGACTTAAGCTTTGCTTTAAGCGCTTCACCAACTTTTACCCCAAGTTCAAAGCAAGCCTTGGAATCTTCTTCATTGGGGCCAAAGAAGGCTCGCACAGGATCGGCAACCACTTCAACTCCCATTTTGGTGAGTTCTTCGGAAAGCATTTTAGGAGCTTCACCTGACCAACCATAGGAACCAAAGCTTGCGCCTACAAGGTTGATAGGTTTCAATCCCTTGATGTGGGAAACAAGACCTACCATATTGGTGAGAGGGGCATTGTTTCTGGTGGAAGAACCGAGGATAAGAGCGCTTGCGTCTGCCAAAGCGTTCATAACAGAGCTATAATGATTTTCTTGGATATCGATAATAGTAAAAGGCACACCGACTGAGTTGAGTCCTTCGCCAATGTCATGCGCCATTTTTGCACTTGCGTGCCAAAGAGTTTCGTAAACAATAACAGCTTTGTTTTTAAATTCTTGGGTTGCTAATTCCTTGTAGAGATTGACAATACAAGCAATATCTTCGGCGCGTCTGAAAATAAGTCCATGATCGGGGGCAACAATGTCAAATTCAAGGCCAAGCTTTTCGATACGATCGAGAAGTTTAAGCACAAGAGGAGAATAAGGGAGCACTATATTGTTATAATAATCTTTTGCTGATTGTAAGAAACAATAGTTGGCGTGTTCGTCCACAAAGCGATAGCTAGTGCCTAAGTTTTGCCCGAAAATATCATTGGAAAACAAAATTTTGTCTTCATTGATATAAGAAACCATGCTGTCAGGCCAATGAAGCATGCGAGTTTCCAAAAAAGTAATGGTGCGTTTACCTATGTTTAGGGTTTCACCGTCTTTTACCACTTGAATAGGCCAGTCAGTGGTGTCAAATTGTGCGCGCATAAATTTTTCGCCGATTTGCGAACAAAAGATTTTTTCAGGCATACATTTACGTACCATTTCTTCAAGGCAACCGGCGTGGTCGCGTTCTAAATGGTTACAAATGATGTAATCAATTTTACATGGTTCCATGACGGAACTTAAGCGCCTAAAAAGTTCGTTGGAATATTCTTTACTGACTGTATCTACAAGAACGTTTTTTTCGTCTTGGATAAAATACGCATTATAAGTGCTTCCTAATGGAGAACGGCTATAGTGGTGAAAATTACGAAGATTATAATCTACGGCACCGATCCAGTAAACACCATCTTTTAAAAGAGTAGCTTCCATAATATTTCCTTATAATTTTGAGTTGTAAAATAACACACAATTTTATAGTTTTTTTACCCAAAGAAAAATCCTCATAATTTCTTTAATGCAAAAAAATTGAGGAAATATATTTGAGTGTCAAGGTGTGTATGTAAGACTATATATATAAAACTTGTATCATTATCATTTTATATGAAACTTCTGAATAACCATTGATCGGTACGTAAGTTTTTGATTTGATATAAGTATTTGTTTCTGAATTTATAGTAAAAAATGAAAAAAGGAATCTCTATAGAAAAAAGTAGCTTTTTGAAAATCAAAAAGCTACTTTTCATTAATTATTAAGCAGGAGAAAATTGTGATGTAGGTGCACCACATATAGGACATACCCAATCTTCTGCAAGAGCGTCAAAAGCAGTACCTGCTTCAACGTTACCTACATCATCACCAACTGCGGGATCATAAACATAACC
This sequence comes from uncultured Mailhella sp., assembly GCA_964369875.1. Taxonomy (GTDB): domain Bacteria; phylum Desulfobacterota; class Desulfovibrionia; order Desulfovibrionales; family Desulfovibrionaceae; genus Taurinivorans. Next base: position 3,052 of record CAYJHY010000151.1, on the reverse strand, counting down.
ACAGACATCACATTCGTGTTTAGCCATTGTGTTTTCCTCTCTTTATAATTTTTTTTGGAATTTATGATTTGAAGTGACCGTGAAGGTTGCAATATTCACGAGCAACAACGTTTTCTGCTTGAACACAGAACTCTGCTACGGGAGCATCGTTGGGTTTAAGGAATTTTTTGTAGCTAATACCGTCTGCAATCAACTCAATCCATTCTACATAGTGTGCTTCTTCCATTGGGTGAGCTACAGAACCTACTGCAACTTTATAGCCACATTCGGTTTTTTCAATAACAGGTACGTGCTTTTCTTTGGCGCCATCGCTTGTTCCTTCTTCAAGGAGAGCCATGGGGCCGCTGCAACAGCTGAGAGCTGGGGCAGCAGGGTGAAGAATTTGAGCAATGTTTCCGCAGGTTTTACATTTGTATACTTCGAGCATTTTAGTCATTTTTATTCTCCGATTAAAATTTTAGTTTCTCAATAAATAATGCCATAAAACTGATTTGTTATTGTTTATTGATAATGATTACTTTTATCAAGAGAAGGCTTGTCTTGTCAAGTTAATTTATAACAAAAGCATGCATGTGGTCTAAGCTGTTGAATATATATGCTGAAAATGTTTCTTAAAAAGTAAACCATTTGGAAAAATATGCAAATAAATTAAGTTTTAAAGTATTTAATTTAAAAATTTTTCATTCATTTAAAAAAATATATAAGTAAAATGAAGGGTTATACTTTTTCAAGAATTTTGTTTAATCTATGCATATATGTATGCTCTTTTCTGATATGGTTCATCATTTCATTTTTTAATTCAGCATAGTTAGATGTATTTGTGTGGAAATAATTAATTTTTGTTATGACTTCGGCAGGATGTGTAACCGTAATAGAATTAATAATATTTTCTGGAAAAATGTCTAAACCTTTGCTTGGATTGCAAAGTAAAAACCCTTCTGCCATCCACACATCAAAATGTCGCTGGGTAAGAGCTGAAGGCATAAGAAGTGAAGTAATATTTAAAGTAAACTTTGCCTGTTTATAATAAGCGCAAAGTCCTGTATAATAATCTGTTTGCGGAAAAAGTTCAGGGAATGGTTGAATAAAGTTTTTCCATCCGGCATCACCTACAAGACAGAAATTTTGCGAAAGTTGTTGTGCTAAATACGACAACCAAAGACTTTTATGAAAAAGATCTAATTCGCTTGTGTAATGACTGCAGATACGGAAATTATTTCCGGGCCATAAGGGTGTTTTCTGATTTTTAAATAGAGTGTCTGATAATTTATGAAAATTATTTTCAATGGTTTGTTTAGAAACAAAAGCTTGTTCTATATTATCTTTTTGTAATTCAAGAAAAGCATGATCTAAATTACTGGCACTAAAAAACTTTTCCCTATCTTTGAAAGCAGAATGCCCAACATATAACAGTTGAGACTTTGGCGGGGCAACTTTTGAATCTTGCATGCAAGTATGAGCCGCCAAAGGTAAATAATGGATATTTTTTGCCCCATGTTCTTTGAGTGAAGGGATAAAAGAAGCATCGCTGACAAACAGTAAACATTCTTTCCACCAATCATCTTTGTAGGCACTGAGAATATTATAAGGGTTATCTACAATCCAAAGGGCTAAAGGGATTTTTAGAGAATTGAGTAAAGCAAAAATTTGGCCGTTTGGGTCAATATTTCTTCCATTGATTGATAAAAAAAGAGTTGGTCTTTCCTGCCTCAAAAAATGAGCTAATCTTTGTTCGGCACTCATGGTATACGTGTATTGCGAGCTTGTGTTTTGTAGAGAGAACTCATGTCCCAAAGCATCAAAAACGGTAAGCGGTTGATAATCTATATGACGGACTGCCTCTAAAACTTCTTTATACATAAGATCGTTCGGGCTTCCTGCTAAAAAAAGTTTTTTATTGTTGTTTGGGTAAAAAATTTTGTAAGGAGAAGCAAAGTTTTTTTCGTAAAAAATATTTTCTAATTCAATCAGAAGAGTTTGCCAGTATTTTGTGAAAAGACTGAGGTTTTGGCGATAAAGATAAAGTTCTGCTTGAAGAAAATTATCTCTGTAAAACTCCGGTACTTGTTCACAAGTCAAGGGAATAAAGTTTGTGGGTATACTTCTTTCAATACTTTCTTTTTGGCAAGCTCTTATAAATTCGTCACATTCGTGGTAGTAAATGTTTTCGGCATACTGGCATAAGGGGAGGCAGTCTTCCGTCGCGTTAAAACCCAAGCCTAAAAAAAGTACGTTTTTTGTTTTTTTCTGAGGAACATCAGTAAGAAAGATTTTTTGTGATGAAAAAATAAAAGTTTTTTCATCTTGAATGTTTACAAAAGAATACGGCCCCTTAGAAAGTGTTTTAAGGCGCCCTTGACTGTCTTTTATTTTTTTTGCCTGTAAATTAAATTGGGATATGTTCATTTCTTTCTCTTGGCTAAATAAAAAAAATACGTTATACAAAGCGCAGCTGAGGGGGTTTCATCCTCTTTTAAAATTGCTATAAAACAGTAAAAATGCTTTTTGTCTGTATGCGTCCAAGACGACTTGAAGCATTATATATCAAATGGAAAATTTATGAAAGTATATCGTGATCATTATTTTTTAAAAGCAAAACAGGAAAATTATCCTGCACGCTCCATATATAAATTAAAGGAAATGAACACCAAGTTTAAGCTTTTTAAACCCGGAATGAAGGTGCTTGATCTTGGCGCGGCGCCGGGTTCATGGTCTTTGTTTGCCGGAGAAAAAGTGGGAGAAAGGGGGCTTGTCTTGGCTTGCGATATCCAGTCAACCGATACAGTTTTTCCGGAAAATATTCGTTTTTTACAAGAAAACGTTTTTGAACGCACCCCAGAATTTGAAGCCCTTCTGCAAGAACTTGGCCCGTTTGATATGGTTATAAGTGATATGGCGCCACGTACTACGGGCACAAAATTCACTGACCAAGCACGTTCTTTAGAGCTTTGCTTGGAATCTGTTGAAGTTGCAGAAAAATACTTGAAACCCGGTGGGAATTTTATTACAAAAATCTTTATGGGGCCTGATTTTCAAGATTTAGTGAAAGCCA
>CAYJHY010000150.1:0-5150 GCA_964369875.1 uncultured Mailhella sp. | reverse complement strand
TAATGTCTTTTGCCTCACAAAATGAAGAAAAAACCTATAAAAAATGGCTTAAAGAAAGCCCTTTTGGAACTGCAGCATCACGCCTTTTTGAAAATATTACTGTGTCTGAAGAAAAAGCTATTGAAATTTTTCAACAAGAAAAAGCTCGCACCAAGGCAAAAGAATTTTTACCTTTCGAAGTAGTTTTTAAAGAAACCTTTATAGATAAGTTACCTGAAGAACTTTCCGAAGAACAAGAGAAGTTTTTGGCTACTCTCAATTGGGCTTTTATTTTGAATAAAATTGAAGCCATGAATAAAGTTCTTGAAAAAGCATACAATTTGTTTGACGAAGGAAAAAGCAGTCAAAGCTTGGAAATGATAAAACATTTGGCGGATGCAGGTCATCCTGAAGCTTGTTATCTTTTTGCCGCTCATGCGTTACAAGGGCCTCTTGAAAATCGTAAACACGATATAGCGTTTCACTATGGGCAAAAAGCTTTGCTTTACACTCACCACCCAAGGGCGAGCCTTATTATGGCAGGCCTTTATTATGTTGGGATGGGTGCAGAGCATAACCCCCAAAAAGCTATAAGCTATGTTTTGCAAGCTGAAAGGACTGCCGAAACAGATCCTTCTGTCTACGCTATTCTTTCTGAGTATTATCAAGATGGCTACATTGTTAATCGTGATGTGGAAAAAGTAGCTCATTATGCTCATCGTGCTGAAAAATTTGAATATTAATTATTAAAAATTATTGTATGGTTTTTCTGTACGCCTAAAAATAAAATAAAAATCCAAAGCGATATGAGGAAAACTTTTGATTTTTTTTTGTTTTTTTGTTAAAGTCTTTGCATTGGATATTGTTCCTAGTTTACTAACCGTTTTTATGAAACTTTCCGTTATGTAAACCATTGTTTTGATAAAAACATAGTCTTTCATAACAAAAACTAACGATGAGGTTAGCGTATGGCAAAAAATGATGAAGTAGCAAAAGCTGATGAAGGTGCTCCACCTAAAAAAAGCAAGCTCAAGTTGATTATTATCCTTCTTGTTCTGCTCATTTTATTGGCAGGCGGCGCAGGCCTCTTTTGGTGGTTCACGTTGCGTACCGGAGCGGATGTGGCAGAAATGCCAGTGCAAGGCGGACAACAAGTACAAGTCCAAGAAAATGCTATGCCTACACCGGAAATTCAAGGAAATACAGGACAAAATCCTTCACAAAACCAAAGCGGTAATGTGGGTGCAAGTTCCGAAATGGGGACCGGCAATGGAAAAAACTCAGAAACTGTAATTAATTTGGTTAAGATACCTACAGTTACTGTGAATTTGGCCGATAAAGACCCTATACGCTATCTAAAGCTAGGTATGGATGTTGAGCTTACCACAGGTGAGTCTGCACAAACTTTAGAGAGCCAAATTCCAAAAGTGCGCGATGCGGTTATCATTATCCTTTCAGGGAAAACTTATGCTGATCTTGCCACCACAGCCGGCAAACTCACTATAAAAAATGAAATTTCTTCACGCATTAATCAAATTATCGGTGCACCACGTGTGGTTCAAATTTATTTCACGGATTTTGTTATCCAATAAAAGGATTGTATTATGAGCGAAAATCAAGAAATGACTGACGACGAAAGACTTGCTGCAGAATGGGCTGCCAGCCTAGAGGCTGAAGAAGAAGGAAGCGACGGCGCAAGTGAAGCAGAAGCTGATTCCGGTGAAGGTGAAAGTAGCGATGCCGCTTTGGCGGATGAGTGGGCTGCCGCTCTTGCCGCTGATGAGCAACACGCTGTGAACGCTTCTCGTCAACTCATTACAGACGTTTCTAAACCGGATTATAATGATTTCACAGAAATCTCAAAGGCCAGTGTTCAAGACGGGCCAAAGAGAGAACTCGATTTTATTCTTGATATTCCTCTTGATATTTCTGCTGAGCTTGGACGTACTCGTTTGTTGATCAAAGACCTATTGCAACTCGGTCAAGGTTCTGTTGTTGAGTTGAATAAGTTAGCGGGTGAGCCGCTTGAAGTTTTTGTTAACGGAAAACTGGTTGCTCGAGGCGAGGCAGTTGTTGTAAACGAAAAATTCGGTGTTCGTTTGACGGATATTATCAGCCCCATCGAACGTATTACGCAAATCAGCTAACCACTATTGTATGGCAAATAAAATATATTCAATATATTACAGAAAAAAGCATACATGGAAAAACGTTTTTCCATGTATTGCTTTTAAAAAGAATAGTTTTTCTTTAGGAACTTTCTTCCTTCTTTTTTTTTCTTTGTGTGGTCTTTCAACTGTAAGCTTGTCTTTTGCTGTAGAGGAAAAAACTCTTGAAAGTATAGAACAAAGTAGTCCCATGCAAGACAAACAAGAAGATAAAAGTGAACTCAAATCTTCTGTTTTGCGTGATACGAATGAAAGTTCTGAACAAAATGAAAGTATTCAGATAACTAAAACTGTAGTTTCATCTGAAAACACCGAAAGCTTGGTTCATACAGAAAATACTGTGGCTTCCGAACAAAGTTTTAAAGAAAAACAAGAATTAGACTCGCCGGCTTCGTCAACTGCAACCGCATTACAAACCGGTGGACGCCCAAACTCCAACGAAGAAATTTTTCAAAAGGGTATAACCGGCGATACGCAAAGTACTTTGCAGGGCGACAATGCCTATAGTCAAGCACAAGGTTCGTTTACTTGGGCGTCATATTTTCAAGCCATTGGAATTATGTTGTTTTTACTGCTTGTTTTATGGTATGTCTTAAAATTGGTACGAAAGTTTGGCAACGGTCGTTTTTTGCCTTCACAAAAACTTTTACCGAGGGAATCCCTTTATCTTGAAGGACAACTCCCACTGGGCCCGGGAAAATCAGTGGTGGTTGCCAATATTTTGGGGCAACGCCTTGTTCTTGGGGTTACCGAAAAAAATATAACGCTTATAACAAAAATGGTGGACAATGAAGATCTTGAGTATGAACAAATTTTTCAAGAAAAATTGCAAGAAACAGAATAGAAAACTTCCTTTTCTGTTACTTCTTCTTTTTTTGCTCATGACCTTGCCAAGCAGTGGTCTTGCTCAGGTTCCGTCTCTTAGCATGACTCTTTCCGGGGGGGAGGTTCAACCTTCTGATGTGTCACTAAGTCTTGAAATTCTTTTTCTTTTTACCATTCTCAGTCTTGCTCCTGCAATCGCTATGACTGTAACAAGTTTTACTCGAATCATCATTGTATTTCATTTTTTACGTCAAGCAATGGGTATTCAACAAATTCCACCAAACCAAGTATTGGCCAGCCTTGCCATTTTTATGAGCGTGGTCATTATGTACCCTGTCGGTGAAAATATAAATAACAATGCTATTCAACCCTATATTCAAGAGCGTATAAGCTTCGATCAAGCCTTGGAGCGAGCACAAATTCCTGTTCGTGAATTTATGTTTAAACACACAAGAGAAAAAGATATTGCGCTTTTTTACTCCATTGCACAAATGGAGGCACCCGAAAATAAAAACCAAGTGCCTACCATCATGCTTGCGGCGGCATTTGTTATTAGTGAATTTAAAACAGCCTTCAGTATAGGTTTTCTCATCTATATACCGTTCTTGATAGTGGATATGGTTGTTTCCAGTATTTTGCTTGCCATGGGTATGATGATGCTTCCTCCCATGATGGTTTCCATGCCTTTTAAACTTCTTCTTTTTGTTATTGTTGACGGCTGGAATTTGCTTATCGGCTCATTGGTCAATAGTTTTCTTTTCTGACAAAAAAGAATGCTGTCCAAACAAGTTTTCTCACCCTCACCGTTGTGAAAAGGAAAAAATTATGAGTCCCGAATTTATTATAGGTTTTATGCGTAGTGCTATTGAGTTAACTCTTTCCATTTCTTTGCCGATCTTGTTAGTAGGCTTGAGTGTTGGGGTCTTGGTCAGTGTTATTCAGGCAGCAACCCAAATTCAGGAAATGACTTTGACCTTTATCCCTAAACTTGTTGCGATTTTTACGGTGCTTATTTTTACTTTCCCTTGGATTTTAGAACGCTTGACGACTTTTACACGGGAACTTTTACTTAATATTCCCAATTATATACGATAACGAGGTTTTTTGGCATGGCACTTGTAATGGGCACAGCGGGACATATCGATCACGGAAAAACCTCTCTTATAAAAGCTTTAACCGGTATCAATTGTGACAGACTGCAAGAAGAAAAAAAACGTGGCATAACCATTGAACTTGGTTTTGCTTTTTTGGATTTGCAAGAAAATACAGATGGTGAACAAAGCTTTTCCGAAAAAATTGGTATTGTTGATGTACCCGGTCATGAGCGTTTTGTACGAAATATGGTGGCGGGCGTCGGCGGTATTGACTTTGTTCTTCTTGTTATTGCTGCGGATGAAGGCGTTATGCCTCAAACAAGAGAACATTTGGAAATCTGTTCCCTGCTTAATGTAAAGCATGGTCTTATTGCCCTTACCAAAACTGACATGGTAGATGAGGATCTTTTGGAGCTTGCCATGGAAGATGTGCGAGATTTCGTGAAAGGATCATTTTTGGAAGATGCTCCCATGTTTCCTCTGTCTTCGCATACAGGGCAAGGTATTCAAGAGCTGAAAAAGGCTCTTATCAAGCAAGCAAAGACGCTTACACCAAAACGCCGCACGGATTTATTCCGTTTACCCATTGACCGTGTGTTCACCCTTAAAGGTCATGGAACACTTATTACAGGTACTCTTTTATCGGGTAAGGCAAAGCTTGGGGATGAAATAGAAATTATCCCTCGCAATCTTTTTTCGCGTATTCGGTCTATCCAAAATCATGGGCAAAGCATGGAAACAGCTGAAGCAGGACATCGTATTTCCATGAATCTCGGCGGGGTAGATGTGGCTGAAATATCGCGCGGAGATATTGTCAGTTTTCCAAATAGTTTATTCACTTCAGAAAAGTGGATATTATCCTTGAAATGTTTGTCTTCAAGTCCCAACCCTCTAAAACATCGCAGAGAAGTTCATTTTCACCATGGCACCAAAGAAGTGATGGCTCGTTTGTATTTTTACGGAAAAGATAAGGTTATGCCGGGTGAAACCGTGCTTTGTGAAGCTCATTTTTCCGAACCACTAAGTGGAGTTTTTGCGGATAAATGTATCATAAGAGCTTTTTCTCCTTTGCAAACCGTTGCAG
>CAYJHY010000149.1:0-5154 GCA_964369875.1 uncultured Mailhella sp. | reverse complement strand
TTTATACAAAAGAATAAAAAGGAGATATTGTGGATCAAGCATTTCTTTTTCGGGGTGAGGCATTAATGTCCGCCCCTTTTTATATTTGGGGCATTGTTAATGTCACTCCCGATTCATTTTATGACGGAGGGCGTCACTATTCCGCTGAGCAAGCCATTAATCAGGCCAGAACCCTCTGGACGCAAGGCGCCCATATTTTAGATGTGGGGGGAGCTTCTTCTCGCCCCGGCGCAAAGGATGTACCCGCTGAAGAAGAGTGGCAACGCATTTACCCTGTTATCCGTGGGATTCAAGAAAATAAAGATGATTTTGGTCGTATATCTTCCGAAGAAGGTATGCTGACTTCTAAAGAAAACCCGAAAAAGGGTTTTGAAAGCCTTGAGCAAGAAGCCTCTTTTTACGCCACCAGTCCCTGTCACAGACCGTTGATTTCCGTGGACACATGGCGTTATGAAGTGGCAGAAAAAGCGCTTTGTCAAGGCGTCGACATTATAAACGATATTTCTGCCTTTTCATGGGAAGAAAAAATTGCCGATCTTGTGGCAGAACATAAACCCGGTTATGCACTTATGCACGCCAAAGGCAGACCGCAAAGCATGCAGGATGCCCCCCACTACGAAAATGTAGTGGAAGAAGTTTACGCATTTTTTGAACATAAAATGAATGTTTTGGTTCAAAAAGGCTTGCCCGAAGACCATATTATCCTTGATCTTGGTATTGGTTTTGGCAAAAATTTAGCGCACAATATGGCGCTTCTGAAAAATATCCACCGCTTTGAAGCCCTTGGGCGACCCATACTCATGGCTCTCTCCTATAAATCCATGTTCGGTTCACTTCTCGGTATTGAAAAAGAAGATAGGCACAGTATAACCCAAGTTTGCACAACTCTTTGTGCAGAACGAGGGATTAAACATCATAGGGTGCATGATGTTCTTGCCACCGTCCAAAGCCTTACTTTGCAAACTATGCTGGCGTAGTTTTAGCTTTGGTTTTGATTTATTTTTTTGGGGGAAATGATTTCCCCCAAACCCCCTCAGTTATTTTATTTTTACTTGCCAAGGCAAGTAAAAATAAAATTTAGGGGGCTTCCAAAGGGAATCATTCCCTTTGGTGGGGAGTATGAGGGGTGAAACCCCTCAAATCAGATTCATATACTCAAACTACCCTCCCATAAAATTAAAAATATAATTCATAAGAGCAGAAAAAAAAGTTTTGTGAAACGTTTACAATGCTTGAAAAAAAAGCTATATTTGCCAAGTGGTGCAAAGTGGAAGTTTTTTTTCGTTTTGCGGCAGTTTTAATAAAACATAAATAAAATTCCTTGGAGCAATGCTGTGTTTGACATCGACAGTTTCTATTTTAGCTGGCGCAATCTGCTTGATATTGCCCTTGTGACCATCTGTTTATATTACTTATTTAGATTTGTGCGTGGTACAAGAGCTGTTGCGGCACTTCAAGGTGTGTTATTTCTTTTTGTAATATATCTTATAGCATGGCGCCTAAATCTCTATACATTGGCATGGCTTCTTGAAAACTTTTTTGGATCTTTGTTTCTTGTGTTGGTTATTTTGTTTAGTGACGATATCCGCAAAGGTCTTTCTCGAATGAATTTCAAACATGTATTTCGAAGAAAGTTAAATGTAGACAATGTGCTGGTTGAAGATTTAGTTGGGGTGTGTGCTGAGCTTGCCAAGAAAAAAATTGGTGCTATTATTGTTTTGGAGCTTAATGTTCCCCTTGGCGACTATGTTCAACGAGGCGTACGCATAGACGCACAATTTTCTAGGGATCTTATCAGCACCATATTTTTCCCGAACACTGCTTTACATGATGGCGCGGTGATAATAAATAGAGAAGGTCGCATTGTGGCGGCCGGCTGTGTATTGCCTCTTACGCAAATGCTTGAAAGACAAAACTACGGCACAAGGCATAGGGCTGCCATTGGTCTTACCGAGGTAAGTGACGCTTGCGTGCTTGTGGTTTCCGAAGAAAGGGGTGCTGTCACCATTGCTCATGAAGGGCACTTGTCCAATCCCCTCAACCCTGAACGTTTAGAGAGGGTTCTTACCAATGTCCTCAGTTAAACATCAATATTTTACCGAAATAAAAACCTTTTGCATGGCTTTTATCCTTGCATGCGGTTTGTGGTATGTGGTTGTAGGCAATGCTCACTTGGTAGGGGAGCTTGTGGTTCCTGTGGAATATCGTTCCTTGCCTAAAAATTTTGTACTGGTGGATGGGGCTACGCCCAATATAGAAGTGGAAATTATGGCCACCCCAGAACTTTTGAACAGCTTACAAAACAGAATCTTGTCTTATAAGGTTGACTTGTCAACGGTGAAACATGGTAGCAACGTGATACCTATTACCGTGGATGATGTGGTGCAAGGGGTTGATGTTTTAAAGGTTGAACCTTCCTATCTTGTGGTTGAAGTGGATACCGTTACTCGTAAAAATGTGCCTATTTATATCGATTTCACGCATAATGAAAATGAAGATTTACAAATAAGCAATGTTGCTGTATCTCCCTCCACGGTGGATGTTACAGGGCCAAGCTCTTTACTTAAAGACGTGACCTTTATCAGTGTGCCTTTCGATGTCAACAAACTTGATGACGAAGGCCGTTATTCACGCTCTTTACAGCTCAGCGCCCCCAAAGGGCTAAAGCTTGGTATGCCCATAACAACCCTCAGCTTTGAAGTAGAAACAGAAAAAACAGTTATTAATGTCAATAAACCTATTATACTGGAAAAAATGCCGGCCGGTTTGAAACTCAATCCAAGAAGCATCGAGCTTATTCTTGAGGTTGCGGCAGGTGCGATTTTGGATGATGTGCTTGAACCGACCATCAATACCCAGATTCGTGTCAGCGTAATTGGGAATGAAAATGTGCAAGTCGGTCAAACCTTACCTGTACAAATAGTTTTGCCAAAAAATATCACAGTGCTTGAAATAAATCCTTCTTTGGTGACTGTTGAAGTTTTAAATCCATAAAGTAAGATAGGTGTAGTATGAAAAGACTTTTCGGAACAGATGGCATGCGCGGACGTGTCAATACATATCCCATGACAACGGAAACTGCTTTGCGTCTTGGCATGGCGGCCGGCATGTATTTTCGCGGAACAAAGAAGAAAAGACCAAAAGTTATTATCGGCAAAGATACACGTTTATCAGGTTATGTTTTTGAATCAGCTTTGACTGCCGGACTTTGTTCCATGGGAATGGATGTTTATCAGGTCGGCCCCATGCCTACCCCCGCCATTGCGTTTCTCACCAGAAACATGCGTGCGGATTTAGGAGTAGTTATTTCCGCAAGCCATAATCCTTTTTCTGACAATGGGATTAAGTTTTTTGATAAAGAAGGTTTTAAGCTGGCTGACGAAGTGGAAGATATTATTTCTGAAATGGTTGTCCAACCCGATCAAGAGTGGGATTATCCCGCGCCTCACAAAATTGGTCGTGCTTCCAAAATTGTCGACGCGGCAGGCCGCTACATTGTGTATATAAAAAATAGTTTTCCCGAAAAATATTCCTTGTCAGGGATAAGGGTTGTGCTTGATTGCGCCAATGGTGCCAATTATAAAATTGCTCCCTTGGCTCTTGAAGAACTTGGAGCAGAAGTTTTTACCCTCTCCAATTCCCCTGACGGTACCAATATTAACCACAATTGCGGTTCGTTGCATCCTGAAAACATGCAAGACAAAGTTCGTGAAGTCCGTGCGGACATCGGCCTTGCCCTCGACGGAGACGCAGACAGGCTTATTGTGGCCGATGAAAACGGTCGTGTGCTTGATGGAGATGAAATTATGGCTATTTGCGCCATGGATTTGCTCTCTAAAGGGAACTTGCAAAACAAAACCTTGGTGACAACGGTTATGAGCAATATGGCTCTTGATAATTTTATGCAAGAAAAAGGCGGAACGGTTATCCGTACCGATGTTGGGGACAGATATGTGGTGGAAGCCATGCGTCGCTTTGGCTCCAACTTTGGCGGAGAACAATCAGGCCATTTGATTTTTAGAGATTACAGCACCACCGGTGACGGTCTTCTTGCCGCCTTGCAAATTTTGCGTATTATGCAAGAGAGCGGTAAAAAACTTTCTGAGCTTGCAGGTCAACTTGCTTTGTATGCTCAAGGGCTTGTCAGTGTGCATGTTTCTCAAAAGCCACCCCTTGATAAAAATGAGGCGATACAAGAAGCCCTGAAAGATGCGGATGAGCAACTAAAAGGTAAAGGTCGAGTCTTACTTCGTTATTCAGGCACTGAAAATGTTTGCCGTGTAATGGTGGAAGCGCAAGATGAAAAACTGATGAAAAGTATTATGCAAAATTTGGTTTATGTGGTTAAGGCTGAAATCGGTGAAAAGTAGCATTTGTTTTTGAAATAAACATTACAATATATAAAACGTATTTTTTATAAATGCGTAAGGGATAGATATTACTACCTATTCTTTTAAAACCTCAAGTGCTTTCCAAAACTGAGTTTTTTCTTTCCTTATAATTGATGATAAGAAGGTAATATTATGCAAGAGATTACAAAAGTTGTTATGCCCGTGGCAGGCCTCGGTACACGTTCCCTTCCCGCCAGTAAAACAATTCCCAAAGAAATGCTCCCCGTGTTCAATAAACCTGTCATCCATTATATTGTGGAAGAATGCCTTGAGGCAGGGCTTAAAGATGTTGTCTTTATCACAGGTAAAGACAAAACAGCTCTTGAAGACTACTTTGATCATAATCCTCAGTTGGAAAGCTTACTCGAAAAAGCAGGCAAAACCGAGCTTCTCGGAAAAGTAAAAGAAGTGGCCGAACTTATCAATATGATCTGTGTACGCCAAAAGCAACAGCTTGGTCTCGGGCATGCTGTTCTTTGTGCCGAAAAAGCCATCAATAACGAAGCCTTTGGCGTCACCGTGGGTGATGATATTATCACAGGCAACCCATCAGGCATGAAGCAACTTATCGATGTTGCCAAAAGAGAAAATATGCCCGCCATTGCCGTTATCGAAGTCGACCCCAAAGACGTCTGTAAATATGGTATTGTTGCAGGAAATATGCGCCCTGACGGAAACTTGGAAATCACAGACATGGTGGAAAAACCGGCTGTGGGAACCGCTCCTTCCAATTGGGCCATTATCGGACGCTATGTCCTCACCC
>CAYJHY010000148.1:0-5197 GCA_964369875.1 uncultured Mailhella sp. | reverse complement strand
TAAAATAAAAATAACATAAAAAAAATGCTTGACTTCAAGGGCGAAGAAAGTGACAATAAGTCGCTTGAGTGAGATAATATTTGCGACACTTGCAAATACACTTAAAAAATCTTTTTGAGAAAATTGTTTCATTTGAGCTATGATTTTGGTTAAAATGATAATTTTATACAAAAAACAAAGCAAAACCCTGTTTTTTGTGAATTTGTCATTTTATGAGAGATGTTTGGGTTTGTGTTTTTGAAAAACACGAACCTTTTGTCATGCTCAAAAATGTGACTTCAATTCGAGGCACGATTTATCATACATAAACAGTCTTAAAGAGAGAAGTGAATGCCTAAACGCACCGACCTAAAAAAAATAATGGTTATAGGTTCCGGCCCTATTGTTATCGGGCAAGCCTGTGAATTTGACTATTCAGGTACACAAGGGATTAAAGCCTTAAAAGAAGAAGGCTACGAAGTTATTCTTGTGAACTCAAACCCTGCAACCATTATGACAGATCCTCAATTGGCCGATAGAACCTATATTGAACCTATTGAACCTGCCACAGTCGAAAAGATCTTGCGCAAAGAGCGCCCTTGCGCTTTGTTGCCGACCCTTGGCGGACAAACCGGCCTAAACACCGCCCTTGCCCTCGCTAAAAGTGGGGTTTTGGAAGAGCTTAATATCGAGCTTATCGGTGCTAATGCCGCTGTTATCGAAAAAGCAGAATCTCGTGAACTCTTTAGACAAGCAATGGAAAACATTGGATTAAAAGTTCCTGAATCCTATATTGCCCGTTCTATGCAAGATGTTCAAAACATTGCACAAGACTGTGTATTTCCTCTTATCGTACGTCCTGCTTTCACCCTTGGCGGTGCCGGCGGTGGGGTAGTATACAACCAAGAAGATTTGGAAAGCGTAGTCAGCGACGGCCTTGCCGCTTCTATGACAAGTGAAGTTCTTATCGAACAATCTGTTCTTGGCTGGAAAGAGTTCGAAATGGAAGTTATGCGTGACAAAAACGATAACTGTATGATTGTCTGTTCCATCGAAAACTTAGACCCTATGGGTATCCACACAGGTGACTCCATCACTGTGGCTCCCGCCCAAACCTTGACCGACCGCGAATATCAAAAAATGCGTGACGCCTCCCTTGCCATTATGCGTGAAATTGGCGTTGAAACAGGTGGTTCAAACGTACAGTTTGGTGTCAATCCTCACAACGGTGACATCATTGTTATTGAAATGAACCCTCGTGTTTCTCGTTCTTCTGCTTTGGCTTCTAAAGCGACAGGTTTCCCCATCGCTAAAATTGCCGCCAAGCTCGCTATCGGTTACACCCTAGATGAAGTTCGTAACGATATCACCAGAAAAACAGTGGCTTCTTTTGAACCTGCCATTGACTACTGTGTTGTAAAAATCCCACGTTTTGCTTTTGAAAAATTCCCCGGCTCTGTCGACGAACTCACCACCTCCATGAAGAGCGTGGGTGAAGCCATGAGCATCGGCCGTACCTTTAAAGAAGCTTTGCAAAAAGGCATGCGCTCTATGGAAATAGGCGTATTTGGTTTTGGCAATAACTTCAGAGAAAAACTTCCAAGCGCCGAGGAACTTATTCCTTTACTCAAAAAAGGTCATTCTCGCAGAATTTTTGCCGTTCGCCAAGCCCTCTTGCTAGGAATGAGCATCGAAGAAATTTTTGAACACAGCGCTATCGATCCTTGGTTCTTACGTCAAATGCGTGAACTTGTGGAAGCAGAAAACGAAATCCGTGACTTTGCTCTTGCAAACAGCATGACTGCCCAGAACCCTCTTATGGTTGCGACTTTGAAAAAAGCTAAAACTTTAGGCTTTTCAGATAAGCAATTGGCTGAAATGTGGAAACGTCCCGAACAAGATATCCGTAATCTTCGTAAGCTTACCAATATTATGCCTTCCTATTATTTGGTAGATACTTGTGCGGCGGAATTTGAAGCCTACACTCCTTATTACTATTCCACCTATGAAAACTCACCTCAAGAAGCATATGTACCCGATAATAGCGAAAAAGTTATTATTTTAGGTGGTGGCCCCAACAGAATCGGCCAAGGCATTGAGTTTGACTATTGCTGTTGTCATGCTTCTTTTGCAATGCAAGACATGGGCATTAAATCTATTATGGTTAACTCAAACCCCGAAACGGTTTCAACCGACTATGATACTTCCGATAAATTGTATTTTGAGCCTCTTACCTATGAAGACGTAATGCACATTATCGACAGAGAGCAACCAAAAGGTGTTATTGTTCAGTTTGGTGGACAAACCCCTCTCAACCTTGCAGTACCTCTCGAACGCTCAGGCGTGCCTATTTTGGGAACTCATCCAGACTCCATCGACAGAGCAGAAGACAGAGAACGCTTCCAAGCACTTCTTATCAAACTTGGTTTGAAACAACCTGAAAACGGTACCTCTATGACCGTTGAAGAAGCACTTAGAATTGCTCACGAGATTACCTATCCTGTAGTAGTTCGTCCTTCCTATGTGCTTGGTGGTCGTGCGATGCAAGTGGTTTATGATGATGAAGAATTGGAAGAGTATTTCCGCGTGCATGTCGGTAAAACTGTTTTGGAACATCCTATTCTTATCGATAAATTCCTTGAAAGCGCCATCGAAGTGGACGTGGACGCCCTTTCTGACGGCGTTGATGTTTATGTTGCGGGTGTTATGGAGCATATCGAAGAAGCAGGTATCCACTCAGGTGACTCTTCTTGCGTTATCCCTCCGTTTTCTTTACCACAATCTGTCATCGACGATATCAATGAACAAACCATTGCTCTTGCTAAAGAATTGAATGTTGTCGGCCTTATGAACATTCAGTTTGCGGTAAAAGACGACGTTGTTTATATTTTAGAAGTAAACCCAAGAGCTTCCCGTACCGCTCCTTTTGTTTCAAAAGCCACAGGCGTTCCTTTGCCACGTCTTGCGACACAAGTTATGCTCGGTAAAACCTTGAAAGAATTAGATCCTTGGAGAATGAAGCGCGAAGGCTATTATTCAGTCAAAGAATCCGTATTCCCCTTCAAGAAATTCCCCGGTGTTGACACCATTCTCGGCCCTGAAATGCGTTCTACTGGTGAAGTTATGGGTATTGCCCCAACCTTTGAAGAAGCTTTCATGAAGAGCCAAACTGCCACAGGTCAGCTTTTACCAAAATCAGGTAAAGTCTTTATTTCTGTCAATGATGCAGACAAAGCAGAACTTCCCGAACTTGCCAGAATGCTCAAAGATTCAGGCTTTGAACTTGTTGCCACAGGCGGTACCGCTGAATTCTTACGTTCCTATGGCATTGAAACCGCTAAAGTTTTCAAAGTGTTTGAAGGTCGTCCAAACATCGTGGATATGATCAAAAACAATGAAATTGCTTTGGTTATCAATACTGTTGGTGGAAAACGTACAGTCAACGACTCAAAATCCATTCGTCAAGCAACCTTGCATTACGGTGTAACCTATACCACCACAATCTCAGGCGCGAAAGCTATTGCCAGAGCCATTGTTGCCAAGGAAAACCAAGAAATTCGAGTAAAATCCATACAAGAATTTTATGAGCAAAAATAAGAATTTTCCCTCGGAAAATAGCTTATTGAGAACGAATGCGGAAGCGTTGCTTCCAAGATGAATGATAAAAGAAAAAAAGGATTTATATATGAAAGCATATTTGGTGCTTGAAGATGGTTTTTACCTTGAAGGAAGATCTTTCACAGGTGAATACGAGTCAGGTGGAGAAGTAATTTTCAACACAGGCATGACAGGCTATCAAGAAATTCTTACGGATCCAAGTTATACAGGGCAAATGGTATGTATGACTTATCCTTTGATCGGTAACTACGGCATCAACCCCGACGATATGGAATCTTCTAAAATCCATGCGGCCGGTCTTATCGTTAAAGAATGTTGCTATGAGCCTTCAAACTGGCGTGCAACCGAAAGTTTGCCCGAATTTTTGATGCGTCACAATGTTCCGGGTATCGAAGGTATCGACACCAGAGCCCTTACCGTTCACCTCAGAACTGTAGGCGCGCTCCGTGGTATCCTTTCCACAAAAACCGATAATATTGAAGAGCTTATTGAAAAAGCAAAAGCCATTCCTTCCATGGAAGGTCAAAACCTCGTGCCAAACGTAGCGCCTACTTCTCCCTATACATGGGATGGCGAAAAGCCCGTTCCCGCACAGCTGAACGCAGACGGTTCACACGCATGGGCTGATGCTAACAAGCCTCATGTGGTGGTTTATGACTTTGGTATTAAATGGAATATCTTACGCCTTCTCACCGCTCAAGGCATTGAACTTCTTGCAGTTCCCCCAAGCTTTAGCGCTGAAGACGTGAAAAAAACAGGTGCCGAAGCCATCTTCCTTTCCAACGGCCCCGGCGACCCTGCCACCTTGAAAGACGAGATTGAAACCATCAAAGCATTAAGCAAAGAATATCCCATTGCAGGCATTTGTCTCGGTCACCAACTTCTCGGTCACGCCCTTGGCGGTACCACCGAAAAACTAAAATTCGGTCACCACGGTTGTAACCATCCTGTTAAAGACCTTCAAACAGGACATATCGAAATCTCTTCACAAAACCACGGCTTTATCGTTATCAATGACGATGTGGAAGTAACCCACATCAACCTCAATGACAACACCATCGAAGGTTTTAAACACAAAACCCTCCCCATTATCGCCGTACAACATCACCCAGAAGCAGCTCCCGGACCTACCGACTCCCGCTCCTTCTTTGCTCAGTTCAGAGCTTTATTGCAAAAAAGTTTAGGTAAGTAGAGAGGGTGTTTTTGTTGGGAGAGGGAAACCACGCTTTTGTGAACAAAAGCAAGGTTTCCCCCTCCCAAACCCTCCCCCTTCCTTCCAAAAAACTTTAATATTAAACAGTTTTTTGGTTTATAAATTCCTTTGTGCAGATAACGAAAAGCCCCAATATTGAATTGGGGCTTTTGTATTTTATAATAGCTTACTACATATAATGAAATTTTCATCTAAAACTACAAGGCAATAAGTTCGATATTTCCCCAAGCTCCGATATGCCCATCACACTGCAAGAAAACACCTTCAACAGCGCCGTTAGAGTTTTTTGTGAAAAGTTGTTGTACGAGTGGGCTGGGAATATAATTTGTGGGGAGCGCTTGGCAACTTTGCAAGAATTCTATGATTTCTTTGAGTGAAAAGGGATTT
>CAYJHY010000147.1:0-5200 GCA_964369875.1 uncultured Mailhella sp. | reverse complement strand
TTTTTAAACTCTTTCGCTCCCATTACATCAAACACAGCTTCTCTAAACATTAATTCGTTCACGGGAACGGTTGCTAATGTAAATATTGAAATATTAGGAACAGACAATCTGACTATTTTTTCTTTACTAGGTGGAAGCGGAACCATTTCAAACGGACAAATTAATGTGGGTAGCAGTCCAATAACTTTTTTGAATGAAAGCGATCCTTCAATTCACGGCTTTATTCAAAACAATAAAATCTTCTTCACCTATCCGGACGGCACAATACTGGATATAGGAGGTTTCAGTACAACTTTAAGCATGCCTTGAGCGTGTTTACGGCTGATTTCTCAAATAAGAGCTCTGCATAATCACAAACGTAGTTATAAATTCTGTAATTTTTTCAAAATTCAAACTTCGTAACAACATAAACATTATGCAGAGAAAGGCACAAAAATCAATCATTTAACGACAAAAGCGTGGTTTTGTCTATTCTTGATTTTTGGTCACGTTTGCGTTGCAAACGCTCCATAAGCCCTCGCAAAATGAATTTTGCAGAGGCCTTAAATGATAGAAAAGCAACAAAAAAACCTTCTCATATTTATGGGAAGGTTTTTTTGTTTTTAGAGCATTGTCAGCATTACTTTTTATTGGACATGTTCTACATTTTCAACACGTCAAGCTTAGAAATCCCATTTCACACCAAGACTTGTCACATGTTGATCATAGGTATACAAATCACTGTTTGATTGGTTATCAGTATAATGGTATCCAAGCTCCACACTCCAAGCGTCGTTTAGCGGAATTTCCAACTGTGCACCAAGGCGTAACACTTTATCTTTTCTGTCTTCATTTTCTAAGAAGCTCGCAGGATCGCGATAAAACTCTTCCGAAAAGCTCACGTAAGGACTCAACAAGATATTATGTGGAAGCGCTAAGCTAAAACCAAGGTGTAACTCATAACCATTATAAGAGTTATAATCTTCCTCGGTATAACCACCAAGATAACGACCGCCAAAGGTCACATAATGTCCTTGTTCACCCAGAAAAACACGGGCATACTGCCCCGCGCTCAAATACCAACCGTTATAATCAGAACTTTTTGAATAATCACGAACATCAAGCCCAAGCATACTGATCAAATGCACTTTTGGATGTATTGCGTAAATAAAATTAGCCTCGGGGCCAAGGCTTGCCACATTTTGATAGAGGCTATAATCAAAAACTTGTCCTTTCAATTTCAATTCAAAAAGACTTTTGGCGCTTTGATGGCGTAAACCTGCAGTCAAAGCAAAGTATTCCGAAGAAGAAAGGTGTCTGTCTTTCAATTCTGAATTAAAATTATAACGAACATTGGCATTTGCATCCCCAATAAACGACCACGCGCTATCTTGGCTTAAACGATGGCTGAGCGCCAATTTTGCGCCCATATAAGCAGAAAGGCTCCCTTCTTCGTCGGCATCGGGTATGAAAAGGTTGAATAATCCGAAATTAAAACTTTCGTTTTCAGGGCCTGCATTGACATTGCTGTCATACATAAGGCCACTGCTCAAAAAGCCCGAAATTTGTGTTGCCTCGACTTCACCTTGCCAAGCTTTGAGTAACTGCTCGTTTTCCCTTTGACTTGAACCTGAAATTTTATTCAGCTCTTCAAGAGCGCGCTCTGAATTTCCATAAAGAAAATAGGTATACGCAAGCTCTTTTTGCAAAACAGCCTCATCAGGATAAGCGCTTAAAATGCGCTCATAAGCCATAATAGCATGACCGTAACGCTCAAGCTTAAGCGCCGAACGTGCATAACCAAGGTTGATTGCAATATTTTCGGGTTCTGCTTTTAGAAGTCCGCTATAAAGAGAATAGGCGTTTTTGAAATCGCCTGCGTTCAAAGCCTTTTCCGCCTGAGCTTCCTGCTCTTGTAAATAGCGAGCAACAGGGCTAACAGTAGTGCCTTCACCAGCACTGACAATCGCGCCAACCAAGCTTTGCGCCGAAGCTTGCCCCGCACATAAAAAACTGCACAAAAGTAAAACGTATATATTTTTTTTCACGGATAACTCCCCAGAAAACAAAATTTTTAAGATTATGAACAATATGATTTTAGTTTTGTTTATTAAAAAAGTAAAGCTTAAAGAAAATTGGAATAAAGAAGATTAAACAAAAAAAGGACTGCACTTTCGCACAGCCCAAATTTTTTCAGAGGTTATAGATAGTGTTATCAAATTCAGGATTTTTTTCTATATCAAGGAAGATGAGCTTACTTTGAAGGGAGTGTACTTAACGTACATGACCGAAAAGTAAGTAAAATCTGACGTAGAGATAGGAAAAAAGACTCATTTGAGACACTATCTAAAAGGAAACTCCTTAGAAAAGGGTCTAAAAAGGTGCTCCCTTCAACTTATCGAACCGCCAAAATACTTACTTCCCCTTTTAAAGGATTAATTTTCCCAAGACGTACATAAACTTCTTCGCCAAGCAAGGCTTTTTCTCCAAAAATTCCACGTTTTGCTCTGACGGTGAGTTGTTCTTTACAAAGGGTAACCGTCACATACATATCGTTTTCATCAGAAACAATAGCCTTAAATCCACAACGCTCCCCTTGTCTTTTGGCTTCTTGTTGCAAATAAACAAAACGCCAATAACGGGGGCGCATGCGTTGCACGCTGTTCACATTCTCTTGATAAAGGTGCAAATTCAGCAAAAGCTTATCCAATTCTTGCTTTGTCCAAAGGGGTTTTTTACAGTAAAGAACATGTAAAAGTTGCGCCTCGTTCACCAAGTCGACATATCGTCTTAGGGGCGAAGTAACAGGACTGTAAGCCTTGAGCGCAAGCCCTGCATGGGGTTTTGGTACGGTATCGGTGGCGGCTCCGCTTAAGGCGCGTGCAATCTTTGCTATATCTTGCGGTTTTGTCCAAACACCTGCAAATTCCTTAGGAAGCACAATGTCTTGCGAACGGAAAAGTAAAGGAAAGTTATATTCCTTGGCAAATTCGGCAAGGGAAGCATTGGCCAAAATCATCAGCTCAGAAATAATAAGCTGGGCTTTTGTGTTTGGATAGGGGGTGAAAAGATGAACGTGGGTGTTTGCCCCTTCCCCTTCCAGTTGCATAACCGTGTCAGGCTTGTCAATAACCACAGCGCCTTGTTCGATTCTGTACGCCAAACGGATTTTTGCAAATTCATGGGCAAGACAAAGGCAATCTATATGCTTAGCAGCCTTTTCAAGGTCTATGGCATCAAGTCTTTCCGCTTGATACTCTGGGATATGCCCTTGCTCCGAATTTTCCGTCGACTGCATAGCCTCATAGGTGCTTAAAAAATCACTGCAATTTTCCAAATCTTCGCACGTTTCCTGTGCTGTACTTTGTTCGCTGACACAATCATTCAAAACCTGTTCACAGGCGTTGTAATGCAAGTTATCTTGCACCATACTGCGTTGAAAATCCCAATTACTGCGCAAAATTTCCCCTTGAGGGCTAATCACACAATGACAAATAAGGCAGGGGCGTATTTCTTGTTCTTTAAGACTAAAAGCCTCGGTGGATAAGCTTGTCGGCATCATATGATAGGTGCCTTCAGGCAAATAAAGGCTTGAAGTCCGCTGTAAAATACATTTATCAAAGGGACTGTTAAATTCCCAAACCACCGCAGGACAGGCAAGGGCGATATAAACGTCAAAATTCCCTTCATCATCCTTTGACATGTAAAACGCGTCGTCAATATCCTTGGTGCTGGCACTGTCTATACTGATGAAATCTTTTGCAAAAAAGGGAGCAAAAAAGTCCTTGCTCGTTTGAAAGGCTTCATTGTTTGGCAAGGGGGATTTATAGGATTTTTGTTCGATTTCAACACAAGAACAAGGATCTTCGTCGTCACCGACTACTTCATTATTTTCTTGGTTAATTTCAGCCAAAAGAGCGCTTTCTTCAAGAATTTCCGCTTGATTTTGTTGCCACTTGCTTTGTAAATTTGCAAAAGAAGAAGCAAAGGAATGAGCCGTATCGGTTTTTTGAATTTCTTCTGCTACAAAATCGCTATTTTCATGCAATTCCTGTAAATCATACTCACGCAAACAGGAATTTTGAGAAAATATTTCACCGCTGTCAACACTCTGTAATTCTTTTACAAAACTCTGAACTTTTTGTAAGTAGGCTTCATGCTCTTCGGCAAAATTAGGGCTAGAGTCATAATCCGCTCTGTCAAGCCAGAAGTTGTAGTGCATGGGCACAAGTCCCCATGCTATGGCTAAATGCAAAGGCAAATGAGAATCTTCGGGCAATTGTTTGGCAATTTGCTTCCAAAGAGCTTCCTCTTCTTGGCTTTCGGGATCGGCTATACGCTTCAATAATAGATTTTTTAAGCGTTCCGCAACCTCTGCTTGAGGCTCAAGTTTATATTCGGCAGGATTTTTCCCTTTTTCAGAAGGAAAAGTCACACCCCTTAAATGCAAAGCCCAAAGGTGGTTAAACCAATTGGCACCGCCTCCGATAAGCACTTCTTTTTCCTGTAATTGTTGCTTGAGTTCCAGCTTTTTCTCGACAGTTTCTTGGTCGTAAACCTCAAAGCCCGGATTATTGAATTTAAAATAGTCTTTATGTTCCAAAAGGCCATGGGCAAAAGCGGCTATGGTGTCTATATTAGGCTCTTGATGGAGTAATTCCGCAAAAAAAACAGGGCGTTCCTGTGTCACTTCCCCTTGAACCATTTCCCAAAGGTCGACAAAATCGGTTTCTTGATAAACTTGCTTGCGCTTGTCTTTATGTTCTTGCAAGAGTTGGATAATTTCGTCTTTAGATTTTTGACCGCCATAATGGGGACCATGCCAAGGCAAAACCCTCGCTGAAGACAAATTACTTTCTCTGCGATTGGGAAGCATAAGGCGCAATTTGCCCCCTTGCTCTTCCAAAACCCATGCTATTTGAATAAGATTATCATGAAGAAATTCTACAATACTGCCACTTGTCAGGGGACGTGCGGAAAAAACTGCCTTCTCGGCCATAAAAACCTCTATTATAATTTATGCAGAGAAAAAAGCCCCTTGCACATCTGCAACACTCAATCCCCGTTTTATCAACCTCTTTATAATGGAAAAACTTTTATTTTGCAAATAAAATTCTATTTCTAGGCATGTTTTTAGAGAAAAATTTAGTTTTGATATTTTTTTGAGTTTTTAATATTTTTTGGGGGAGGCGAGGGAAAATTTTTGAATAAAATAGAAACT
>CAYJHY010000146.1:0-5236 GCA_964369875.1 uncultured Mailhella sp. | reverse complement strand
ATGCTAAAATAAACGGAATTTGGATGAAAAAAGTCAAATACAGGACGTGTATCTATCAAAAAAATGAAGCTCAAAGAAGAGGACTTGGTGCTTGAGGTAATTTTTCAGAGGGCTTATTTTATTGATTTATAGTATATATAGTCAGATATTAAATTGTTATAAGGAAAATAGAATGGAATATTTAATTGCATTTAGCGTTTGGTTTTTTTTCGGGTTTATACTTAATTTATTCTTGGTTTCCATTATGCAACTTGTTAGCGACAAAAAAGATACAATTTTATATACAGCACCAATTGTTTCATTTTTTAGAATGGCAATAATAGTTTTTGGTATTAAGTATTTTCTTGAACTTGGTTATAATGATGCTTTATTTAGTTATCTCGTTGTTTTTGATGTTTTATACAGCTTTCTCGTTGTTTTAATTTTATCAAAAAATGTTAACTCAACAAATCGTATTGCAATGGAAAGAACTGGAAAAAATGTGGGTTCAGTTATCTTTGCTATTGTTTTCTTTTTCCTTCTTAAATAAATAATAGAGTGGTAAATATGAATTTAATATTTGAAGTTGCTAAACAGCTGTTTTATATGTTAACAGGGGCGCTCATTGCAAGTTTGATTATCTTTACTTTAGGTTCAATTGCTATTTCAAGAGAAAAAAGAATCTCATTTTTACAACAATTCAAGAGTTTAATTATTGAATTATTGCAAAATAAAGGTAAAATGTTGGCTTTAGTTTTATTTTTTGGACTTGGAATGATGCCACTTGTTGATGTTACAGCTAGGATTATTTATGCTGTCGTTTACCTTATTATCGTTTTCAAATATATAATAACCAAATAATATCAAAAGCAGTGCTTACCCAAGCTCATCAAGGCATAAGCAAGCGTCGTTGTGTAAACAATAGATGCCCTCAAGGCCGTTGTCGGTTGCTCGCCATGATTGGATATAACCATCTTGCGAAGCACCTTTACCCCAAACACTCGCACCAACACAAAGGGCGGTTGTTTTGCCTGTGGAGCTTCCGCCTACAAAGTTAAAACCTCCGTTTTCGGTGTGAGTGGGGTCAAGCAGGACGGCAGACAAGGAAGAACAAATCGCAAGTATCAGGCGACTGTTTCCTTGCGCCCATTTGCCTATTGTGGCTTGCCATTCCTCAATATTTCCACTTTGCATATATGGATTTTGTGCAATATTGGCTTGCAAAACGATTTGGCTGTGTGCTTGATGGCGCCCGACACGCCCGACAAGGTTTTTACTTTCTGGACGTGCTAACATATTATTATCATTAGGAAGCCCGACACGCCCGACACGCCCGACACGTCCGACATCATGTTCTACAATATAAGACGGAAACACAAATTTGTCTTTATGCCAACCTGTGGAATTGACGCATAAAATAAAGTCATCGCATTGGACTGTAGACAAGAATAAAGCTATCGATTGCTTTGCCTTGGCGTGTGAAGCCACCCTCAAGCCTTCATCTACCAAACGACTAAGCCACGCAGAAGCATCACGCCCCACAAGCAAGGCTTTAGGCATTGCCCAACGATGGGTTTTGTTATCGGGATCTCGCCATTCAAGGAGCAAGCCCCATGCATTGCTTTCACTGTCACGAGTTTGTCCAAGCACCTGTAGAGGGGAACAAATCCACGTTTCCTTTTCTTCGCCCTTGCTGTCGATTTCAATATGATATAAACCGCTTGCACGTTGCTCGAAGTGGTTATATGGGTTGATTTCAAGAGATTCGGGAGAATGGGGGGCTTGTGTGTTTTTCTTTTGTTTTTCATTTTTAGGCACACAAATAAAATCTGGTTCAAGATTAAATTCTTTTGCCTCTCGGTGAACACGTTCATATTCTTCATCGGAGATATTTTCTATGGAAAAGTCATCGGGCAAGAAATCTCTGTCACAAGAAGAATTGTTGAGGGGAGTTTCACCTCCCCCCTTATCTGGTTGTGTATTATTCATCTTGAACTCATCCTTAGGCTGCATTGCTTCCAAGTGTTGAGATAAGCTCTCGAATATCTTCCACACGCCAAGCGGAAGTTCTTACCCCAAGCTTGACAGGAGCAGGGAATCGACCGTCTTTAATGCCTTGCCAAAATTGCGTTTTGCTGACAGGGATAACCGCAAGAACTTGAGGTAAACGGACAAAGCCTTCGGTGGGAAGTGAGTTTTGATTTTTTGAATGTGACATAATTATTCTCCTGTGTAGGCCGTTTAAATAAGTATAAGACCTACAAAATGTTTTATAGGTCTTATTCCAACGAAATTACACAATGTTAGCAAGTAACAAGTTATAACAAGTTTTGTTTTTGTAATGCTTTGAAACTACAGGATAAAAATACTTGTTATTGTGTTATTCTCAAAAAATAACACGTGTGATAAGCAGTGTGATAACTTCCTTATATGTTCGTAACGGTTTTGTTCATTTTTGCTAAAGCCAAAGAAGCAACATAAGATTTATTCAAGCGATGAGCTTTTTGGATTTTTCCTTTATCGGATTGCGATTCTAACTTAAAGACTTCGGCCAACTCTAAAAGCGTTGCCACTTTTAACGAAGATAATTTATTTATGATTTGCCCCTGTTCGTGTTCTGTCACGGAATATTGGGTTAAATATGTGGAAATATCTGTTAAAGAAGATATGCTATTAAATTGAAATTTTTTAATCTTCTTTTCATTGTCAGGTACAATAATTTCATTGGCAAACGTTTCATCTGCAAGCTGATTATCAATTTGTTTTATTTGCATAATCTGTCGTTGTTTGGATAACGTTTCGGTTTGCAATGTATTTGTATAGCCATTCACAGCCGATACCCTGCGGATTGTATTCAACATCCTCTTGAGGGCGTAAGTCGGAGCAAAAACAAACCACGTTATATTTGTACAAAAAACGTATAATACTGCATAGATTAAGCTATAACTCTTTTCTCTTTCAATAGATCGACGAATAATATTCAAACAAACATCTTCCACAGATTTTTCAGAAACGTAATTTGACTGTGGGCACATGAGTATATCTTCTTGATTTTCAAGTAGTTCAAGATTAAGAACATCACGTTTTAGAAAAAAAATAGCGTCAACTTTTTTAAAATATTCATATTCCCATACTTCAACAAATTGAAATGGATACACGCTAAGCACTTCTTCGCCATGTTGATTTTTTCGGATTTTATGGAAATAATAGGGCTGTAACTTGCCACTTCTCATGGCACTTGAAATTTTATTTACAGCGTCGTATTTCACTGCCAAAGCAGTATCTTTAAGGCTTATTACATCTTTTGCGTAAACTTCAAACTCACTTATTGCGCCTGCAATAACTTTATATTTCATCAATCAAAAACTCCTTGGGTTAATATAGATTGTTAGATGACGTAACATGAAATTCTTTTGAACACAAGGGGGCCAGGTCGACGGCGTTAACATCATTAAAAAACATATAGTTACATTTACAATTCTTCAAATATTAACAAAGGCTTTGATATGTAAAGAAATACAAGGTCTTAACTGGTTACATTTTGTAACCAAATGAATTAATTAAAAGTGATATAAAAAAGTTCATTTTTTACATCACTTTTAAATTTTCATGTAGATTTTTATTTTCCTGCTTTCAGCTCGGTAAGATAGTCCGCCCATTCTTGCATCATTTTTTTGCGTTCTGGTAAGTATTGAGCATAGTTGTAAGCCGCTCTTACTTCGTCACGCTCACCGTGGGCAAGCTGGCGTTCGATCCAATCCCGATTATAGCCAAGCTCATTGAGCAGGGTAGAGGCAATGGAGCGGAAACCATGGGTGCACATTTCGTGTTTTTCATAGCCCATACGGCGCAAGGCGTTGAGCATTGCCACATCGGAAATGGGCTTTGTTGTGGTTCTTATGGAGGGGAAAAGAAATTCTCCACTTCCTGTGGCTTGTTTTAATTCTGCCAAAATTTCCATAGCTTGGTTTGATAACGGCACGATGTGTTGCTGTTTCATTTTCATGCGATGAGCAGAAATACGCCACTCAGATTTTTCAAAATCAATTTCTTTCCATGTTGCACAACGAAGTTCGGAGGGGCGCACAAAAACAAGGGGAGCAAGTTTTAGGGCACAAATCAAGGGGAAATATCCGCTGTAGTTTTCCAAATCCAAGAGCAGTTGCCCCACCTTTTTGGGTTCGGTGATACTTGCCCTGTGGTTTGCCTTTCTTGAGCGCAAAGCCCCTTTTAAGTCGGCAGAAATATTGTGCTTGGCACGGCCTGACGCAATGGCAAAACGCATAATCTGCCCTGTAAGTTGCACAAGCCGATGGGCTGTTTCAAGCATATTGGTTTGTTCAAGGGGACGCACTACGGACAAAATGTCTTGGGCTTCAAGCTTGGCTATGGGCTTATTTCCTAAAAGGGGAAATAGATAATGCTCAAGGCGAAACATAATGGTGGTGCGGTGTTTTTCGGAAAATTCGGTGGTGCGTGTGGCGTGCCATTCAAGGGCGATATTGCGGAAAGAGCTTTGCACTTCAGCAATGCGCTCGGCTTTCAAAAGCTTTTGTTGCTCGCTAGGATCAATCCCGTTTGCAAGAAGCTTCTTGGCTTCTTCACGCTTGCACCTTGCGTCTTTGAGACTCACCAATGGGTATTCGCCAAAACTAAGCAATTTCTGCTTTTTGTCAAAACGGTACGCCATGCGCCAAATTTTACTGCCCGATGGAGGAACATAAAGAAAAAGCCCACCGCCGTCGGAATATTTTTTCGGTGTGGAAAGTGGTTTGATAGCTTTTATGTGTGTGTCGGTTAGTGTGGTTCGTGTTTGCATAATATCTCCTTGGCTATGTTCCCCAATTATGTCTTTTGCTTTTTGGAACTGCGTCAAACTCACTTTTTACTCAGGTCATGTACGTTTTATGTACACTCCCATCGTAAAAAGTTCGTTTTCCTTGCCAAAAAACAAAATCCATTTAATTTGAAACATACCCTGATTTGTATAGGATTTTATCGTACCAACACGAACAATAACACTTTGTCATCATTGCCTTAATCTGTGTTGGTATCGCTAAGTGTATAACACATTGATACCAACAAGTATACCAACATTTTTACCGAATGCAAACGGACAACATGGCATTTTAGGGAACCGAACACGATTAAAAAAATAAAGCACGATAATGAGTTATGAACATTATCGTGCTTTATGATACCAAATATTGGCGTCCCCAAGGGGATTTGAACCCCTGTTGACGGCGTGAAAGACTGT
>CAYJHY010000145.1:0-5255 GCA_964369875.1 uncultured Mailhella sp. | reverse complement strand
ATGACACTTAATGATGGTGATACGGCGACCTCAACTATGATCAACAGTGGTGGGAATCAGTATGTAAATAGCGGTGGCACAGCGACGAACACTATCATCAACGCTGGTGGGGATCAGCTTGTTTATGGCACAGCGACCACAACTACTATCAATAGTGGTGGGTTGCAGGGTGTTTCTAGTGGTGGCACGGCGACCACAACGACTATCAATGGTGGGGCGCAGGTTGTTTTTGAAGGTGGCACAGCAACCACAACCACTATCAACGATGGTGGGAGGCAGAATGTTTATGAAGGTGGCACAGCGACCACAACTACTATCAACAGTCGTGGGTATCAGCATGTTTATAACGGTGGCACGGCAACCTCAACTATTATCAACAATGGTGGGAATCAGAATGTCGCTGGCACAGCGACGGACACTACCATCAACACTAGTGGGTATCAGTATGTAAGGAGCGGTGGCACAGCGACGGACACTACTATCAACGCTGGTGGATGGCAGGAAGTTTATAGCAGTGGCACAGCGAGTGGCACTACTATCAACAATGGTGGGGTGCAGTCTGTCGATGGCACGGCGATCACAACTACTATCAATGGTGGGGATCAGTTTGTTTATGGCACGGCGACTGACACAACTATCAACAGTGACGGGTACCAGTATGTCGGTGGCACGGCGAGCGACACTACTATAAATGGTGGGAGGCAGTGGGTTGACGGCACAGCGACCGCCACTACTATCAGTGGTGGGAGGCAGGAAGTTTATAGCGGTGGCACAGCGACCGCCACTACTATCAGTGGTGGGAGGCAGGAAGTTTATAGTGGTGGCACAGCGAGCGACACTACTATCAACGATGGAGGGCTACAGCAGGTTTTTAGCGGTGGCACCGCGAGCGACACTACTATCAATGGTGGGGATCAGACTGTTTCTAGCGGTGGCACAGCGACCGACACGACTATTAATGGTGGAGTGCAGTTTGTTTTTGAAGGTGGCTCAGCAACCGACACTACCTTTGCAGGGGACGGTGTAGTTGCGATGCGGGGCGGAACTTTAAACGGTGGATTAAGCCTTGCCACAGGACAACGCCTTGATGGAGTAAACGGCGGAACGATCAACGGTGATGTAAGCTTTAACGGTGGTACTTTTTCTCCTATTCTTGATATGACTAATACAAGTGGAGGTATGATAGCCGTTTCGGGTAATGTAACAGGCACTGCAAGCGGAACAATTGACCCGAGCTGGTATCAGCCTCCTACTATCAGCAGTGGGGAAACACTCACCTTTGATATACTAAAAACAGAAGGATCGGGCACTATTGACGGCACTTTCGGGATCGAAGAAGAACTTGTTAAAGCGACGTATGAACAACAGCTTGTGAACAATAATCTTTTACAATTGGTGGTTACCGGAAAATCGGCAAGTTTTGTGGAAGAATACGGCGAATTTTTCGATAAAAACACGTTAGAGCTGGGAACGCTCCTTGATATTTATGATGAAAACGCTGAAAAAATAGAATTTCTTGATGCTCTCGGGCAATTATCCGCCGATGGTTTGATTGTCAATTCTGCCCTTAAACAACTTTCACCGCTCAATATAGCAACGGCGCAAAATATCAACGGTACTGCTTTCAGATCATTTATAAATCTTTTACCGTCTGTAACAAACGTGTCAAATCAAAGTCAATATGCGTCTGTATTTGGCATGGAGAGCGAAAACGGCATAAATGCAGGATCTGGGAATTCACAAGCATGGTCTGTTTTTGCCTCGCCCTTCGGCATGTTGGTAAATCAAGACAGTAAACATGGCATAAGCGGTTATGATGCGTCCTTTGCGGGGGTAAATGTAGGCGCTGTGCGTGCGCTTGAAAATAATATGTGGTTTGGTTTTGCAGGGGCGTATAATCATCAAAATCTTGATATGGATACGCAAAATTCCGAAATCAGCGGCGATCAACTCGCCTTGACAGTCTTTGGCGGAAAACGATTTACCAATAATGTATTTATAGAAGCTGCCTTGGGTTATAGCCACACATGGAGCGACAGCTCAAGAGATGTTGCCTTCGGCACCTATACCGATAGGCTCACGGCAGACTTTGGGCAAGACAATTTTATGGCAAGAATGAAGCTTGCCTATATCTATCAAACAGAAAATGGCGTGCGCTTTACTCCGTCCATAGGGATTGATTATCTTTATTCAAACACAGACGGTGTAAACGAAAAGGGCGGAAGCGCCGCACTGGCTATTAATCCAAGCTCTGTTAGCTCCTTCCAAATTCCGCTTGATATACGCATCGATAAAGAATTTGTGCTTGAAAACAGCGTGCTTATTCCTTATTTGTCTTTTGGCTATGTGCCTGAACTTGGGGATACCTATGCCGAAAATACAGCGCACTTTGCAAATGCTTCCACCGCAGGAACGTTTAATACCCAATCCGTGGAAAGCGGTAGACACGCTTTCACCATCGGCACAGGCTTGAGCACCAAAATCAATGATAATATAAACATATCCCTTGATTATAAGGCCAACCTTAAAGATGGCTATGACTCCCATAGCGGACAGCTTACGTTTGAATATAAGTTTTAAAATAAGCCCTCGTAAAAAGAGTTTTGCGAGGGTTTTACTCTCAAAATAAAATAACATATCTACTGCAATCACTATAATATTTAGGAAGAATAATACTATCATGCACGAGAATACCCAAGACCCCCAACAAGAAACAACCCCTCTCGGCCAACAAGAAAACTATGACGGCTCTGTCGCAAGTGATGTCGTTGTGGCGGCGGTAAATCCCGTTATGGATCCCAATGATGTGTTTTTTAAGCCATCTTCTGAAATTCCCACGCAGGAAGGCCCTCTCGGTATTCGTTATGATTTCAACGATGGGGCAAGGGTTTTGCTTCCTCGTGGTTCTTGGCATGTGATGCTCACCGATGAAGATTCGGGTAATATTGTTTTTTCGTGCGATGCCGACGAAGGTTGGATTGTTTCCACAAAAAAATATTATGTGAAATTCGGTATAAAAATCTGGATTCGCGGTGAGCAAGAACCGATTTTTGAGCATACACTCGATTTAGAAAATCGCCCCGTACTGCTAAAATTCCCCGTCGGAACCCTTGGCGACATTCTTGGTTGGTTTCCCTATGCAGAAAAATTTTATGTAAAACATAATTGCATGTTAGAATGTGTTATGGCGGATTATTTTGTAGAAATTTTTCAAGCGCAATACCCAAATATCAAACTTGTAAGCCATGACACGCTCACCATGAAAGAGCCTTATGCCACCTATAAAGTGGGGCTTTTCTTTGGGGGAAACAGGGATTCTCAGCCTGTAGACTTCCGCTATGTGGGGCTTCACAAAACAGCAGGCTATATCTTGGGCGTTGACCCCACCGAGGTTCAACCTCGCCTAAAACTTGGTTCGGAACGAAAAATCCAAGAGCCCTATGTGTGTATCGCCACAAAATCCTCTTGTCAGGCCAAGTTTTGGAATAACGGTTACGGTTGGGATTACGTTGTGTATTGCCTAAAGGAAATGGGCTATCGAGTGCTTGCCATTGACAGAGACAGAATCACGGGGCATGGGCATGTGTGGAACCATATTCCCTATGGTGCCGAAGATTTTACGGGGAATCTGCCCCTACAAGAAAGAATCGATTTGCTTGAACATGCCGATTTCTTTATAGGGCTTAGCAGTGGGCTTTCTTGGCTTGCTTGGGGGGCAAAAATCCCCGTCGTGCTTATAAGTGGCTTCACTTTGCCTATTTGCGAGTTTAATACGCCCTATCGAGTGTATAGCAACCATGGTTGCACGGGCTGTTGGGAAGATTTTTCCATACAGTTTAACCATAAAGATTTTTTATGGTGTCCGCATCATAAAAATACGGATCGCATGTACGAATGCACACGCCTTATCACAGGCAGACAAGTTATGGGGCATATTGAAAAACTTATGCTCGATAACAACTTGCAAAAACCGAATGAACGATAGAGAGTCGCACGGCATTCTTGTTTGCTTATTTATTGGGAGGGGGAAAACCCCTTTTGTGTACAAAAGGGCGTTTTCCCCCTCCCAAACCCTCCCCCTTTCCTCAAAAAACTTTAATAATGGGGCGGTAAATCTTTAAAACGTATGCTTTATATTATATCATATCTTTGTGTTTAAAGAGAATTGGAATAACGTGAATAAGGTGCTAATGGTGATATTGACAACTTGACCAAAATGCTTAACCTTAAGATATGGATAGTGGTCACTTTAGAGTTTTGTCGGCTATTTCGGACTGGGTTCCGTGAGCGTTTTTTTATAGCCTGACAGCACTTTAGAGTAAAACCGTAAATCCTATTAAAATTACTTCATGTTCCACAATGCTTGGTATGTCGCCTGTGCTTGGTTTGGTGACAAAAGGAACAGGAGTTCTTACGGCTTTACGCCGATTTATAGGGAACGTTTACCGTATTCAATAGGTATATGCGTTTGCTTTGTGTAATCGATTTATTGTGTTATGCAAAGTAGACCACTCCCCATTCTCCCAAAAGCTTGCTTATTTCGAATCATTGCCTGTCTGGACTCGTCTTGACTTGAGTATGTCATGTTTGCTGTGACTGTTCAGTTTTAAAATCGGGTTTTTTCAGAGTACATGTACATTTTATGTCATACCATAAAAATACATGTCGAGGTTCGGACGATTATATTTGCTACTCGCAGTGAACGGAGAGAATATGGCTATCACTCTTGTAAAACCCGCAAATAATATGCAAGTGGTGCATAATCCCCAAGCAGATGATGTGATTATTTTTGACTTTGATGCTTCTGATGTGACGTTAAGTAAAAACGAAACAGACTTGGCCATTAGGTTTGAAAATGGAAGCCAAGTCATTTTAATTGGTTTCTATAATACATATAAAGGGCAAAATATGCCTGTTTTCGTCATCGATGGAGCTGAAATCGATGGGGAAACTTTTTTTACGGCACTGAATGCAACTGATATTATGCCGGCGGCCGGTGCGGCTTCTGTTGAGGTCGGCGCCGATGGTTCATTTTATAGTCCCGTGGTGGGAGCTGATTTATTGAATGGTATTAATTATCTTGGGGGGTTAGACGTTCCTCAAGGTTTTTCGTCCCTTGAATTTGTTGAACTTGATGAATTTGGTGGATTTGAAGGAAAAAACAGCGCACAAGATAGTCCTTTTGTGGCGGAAAATCCCACAATAAATCCTGCTCCTTCGCTTGAGCCAGGCCTTCCCCCTCTTTCTGAAGCACC
>CAYJHY010000144.1:0-5285 GCA_964369875.1 uncultured Mailhella sp. | reverse complement strand
GCAATGGGTAACATGGTAGACATACCTTTCATAAGTTCTTTCGTCAGTTTTTCCAAAGTAAAAACCTTTTGCACAAGACTCATAAAGGAAATGACAAAAACAGAAAGACTGCATCCCCAAAGCAAGGCTTGTAAACCGCTTCCCTTTGTCGGATTTCCGTTTCCTGTAAAGGTAAGCACCGTCAAAATAGTTACAAGCATCACCGCCATAGGAATAAACATATTTTTGGCACGTGGTATAATATTGGTATCTTCCACTACTTCGCTTTGTGTTTTTTCACTCACAGATTGAGGATCATCAAGTTCACCACTCTTTTCGGCTCTGAGTTCTGCCGCTTTCATCGGTCCGAAATCAAGAGGAAAGATGGCCACAAGAATGGCGAATAACACAGCTAAAATACAGTAGAAGTTGTATGGTATGGACTGAAAAAGAATACTGACAGACTGCTCTTGCGGTATCCCACCGGAAGCTATATAACCGGCCATAGAAGCAAGCCAGCCACTGAGAGGGAAAAGCACACACCATGGGGTTGAAGTGGTGTGTACCAAAAAAGCCGCTTTTTCGTGTGGCACTTTCATACTGTCGTTAAGAGGTCTTGCAACGGAACCTGTCACCATGCAACTTAAAGAACCGGAGGTAAAAACAAAAATACCCAAAAGCCAAGTAAAAATTTCTGACGCACGTTTTGATTTTATGATACCGCGTTTTTTTACCATCACATCCACAAAACCACTGATTCCGCCTGTTCGCTCAATCATATAGATTAAAGCTCCGATAAGAAACATACAAAGTAAAATAATGGTGTTGCCATTACTTTCAAAGGTGCGAACAATGCTGTATAAACCTTCGTTTATAGAGGTAAAAAGATTATAGTCCGCTAAAATAAACGTAGAAAGAAAGATGCCTATGATAAGCGCAACAAAAACATTTTTAAGTAAAAGTGCCAGTGCAATGGTCACTAAAGGCGGTATAACCGATAAAAAACCAATTTCCATAAACAAAACTCCTTCTGCGTTTAAATTCTTAATGCTTTTCCTAAATTGCCATTTAAAATTTTACCATTTTTCACAGCAATGCCACCATTAACAAAAACATAATCAATACCGTCAGCAACCAGGGTAGGATCTGAAAAGTCAGCCTTGTCGCAAATTGTTTGTGGATTGAAAATAACAATATCGGCATCGGCTCCCACGTTTAGGCAACCTTTATGAGGGAGAGATAATTTTTCTGACGGATCTTTTGTCATTTTTGCGATGGCATCGTATAAAGAAATCTTTCCGCTCATCGCAAATTTTGATAAAAACCTCGAGAAAGAGCCACCACTTCTGGGGTGACCTTGCCCCTTATTCATAAGACCGTCACTTCCGAGCATAACACAAGGATGAGAAAAAGCCCTATCAATTTCAGCCTCTTGCATCACGAAAGCAACCGTAATACAGTTGGGGTGATCTCGTCTTACTTCTTCAAAAATTTCTTTTGTACAACGCATGCCTTTATATTTGCCTTCGCAAAGTTCTACGGCATCATAGCCACAATTATATCTTTCGAGCCAGCCATCGTCATATGTTGTGGAACCTATATTTGTTGAAAAAGCATAATAAGGATAGCAATCACATGAAATACTTGCACCTTGCATATTATACTCGTCAATCATAGCCAAAAAATCTTTCATTTGTCCAAAACCGGCCATAGAACCGATATGGGAAACCTGTGTGGAAAGATTAAAATGTGTTCCCACATCTATAAATTCTTGTGTGGCCTCAAAAATTTTTTCGGCATCGTCACGTACATGGGCGGCGATAATTTTTTTAGTTCCTTGACAATGCTTGGCTGTTTCGTAAAGTTCTCTTGCATCAATACCGGGCACGTAACGTATCCCATAGGAAATACCAAAACAGCCTCCATCCACAGCTTTTTTGATTGCCAAAGAAATTTCGCTCAATTCGCTGTCGGACACGGCGTCATATTTGCTTGCCTGAGAATAACGTTCACGAAAATAGGCGTGTCCCGCGAGCATCCCAACGTTCACACTTGCACCGTCACGGTCGACAACTTCAAGGTATTGCAAAGGGTCATAGACATTAATTCCACATTGACCGCCAATAACGCTTGTTACGCCTGTGCGCAATTCACAATTAAAAATAGATTTGACCTCATCGGCATAAATTTTGCCGTCTGCGTCAATGGGATCTTCATGCATATGAATATCAATAAACCCAGGACAAACTATTTTATTGCTTGCATCTATAACAACATCGGCTTCGGGGCTATTTGTGCTTACCATAGCAATCCGACCACCTTCAATAAGTATATTGAGGCGGGATTGCACTTTGTTTTTTGGGTCTATCAATAAACCGTTTTTTATGAGAGTTTTTATAGCCGCTCCCCCTTGTTCGTATGCAAATTTAATATTGCTTGCTTCTTATAAGAAATTAAAGCCAATGTCAAATATTATACAAAAAAAGAGCGCCGGACAGTTTATTTTATAGTATTTTACCTTCAATATGAGTTTTTGGAGAAGTTTGAAAAGCAATCGTAAAACAAGAACCTTTACCAAGTTCACTGGAAACACCGATTTGGGCGTTATGAATTTTACAAATTTGTTTTACCATTGCAAGCCCTAAGCCCATACTGCTATTACTATCGGCAACACGAGCCTTATCTGCCTGATAAAATCTTTGCCAAATTTTCTCTTTTTCTTCAGAGGCTATGCCTATGCCATTGTCTTCTACCGTCAATACGACCGCCTGATCGTCTTCCGAAAGAC
Organism: uncultured Mailhella sp.; assembly: GCA_964369875.1. GTDB lineage: Bacteria > Desulfobacterota > Desulfovibrionia > Desulfovibrionales > Desulfovibrionaceae > Taurinivorans. The sequence goes on along the minus strand of CAYJHY010000144.1, from coordinate 2,518 downwards.
TTAGTTTTACCTCACCCTTTTCCTTGCTGTAACGAAAGGCATTACTTAATAAATTAGTTACCAGTCGAATCATCATGTTTTGATCTGCATTCAAAAAAATACCATGACTGATATGAAATATAAAGTTGATATGTTGTGGTTTAATAACTGTTTGCTCTTCACAAACCATTGTCACAAGCTCACTGAAATCAACTTTTGTGAATTCATTTTTCCCAAAATCTTTTTCAAGCCCTATTTCAAGGCGAATAAGGCTCAATAAATCAGATATAAGCCTTGAGGTTTTTCTGGCTTGTTTTTGTATAATCTCAAGGGCTTCATACCTATCTTGCTCTGTGGATTTACTATCGAGAGAATATTCGCATTGTGCCAGAATAACGGCGGTAGGAGTTCTTAGTTCATGCGAAACATTTTGTGAAAACTGTTTTTCTGCCTCAAAAGCTTTTTCCAAGCGCTCAAACATGGTATCGAATGTTTGGGCAAGTTTTTGCATTTCAGCGTCTCCATTTTTTAAGTGGATGCGCAAAGAAAGGTTTTCACTATGACTGATTTGCTTCGCGGTGTTAATGATTTGATCGATAGGGCGAAAGGTGCGTTTGGCAATAAAATAACAACCAATCGTAGCAAGTACAATAAAAAAGGGTAAAGACAACAACGCCATTCGCAAAATTCCGCTCATCGCACTTGCTATCTCATCCACTGCCATAACGCCCCGTACCCAAACAGGAGTTGGATAATCCTCCACCAAAACAAGGCGATCGTATACATAATAAACAGATTCTTCTATATTTACCTGCCCCAACCCTTTATCCTTAAGGGGGGGCTCATTCACAAATTCAATGGGTAAATTCCCTGCTAAACGCTCTCCTTTCTGCGTGTATAACAATGTATAAACACCACTTTTAAAAAAATCTATATCGTCCAGCTCAAGAACCCCGTCTTCAAATTCCAGTTCATCAGCATTGGCTTCAACCACATTGGTGAGCACCGTTTCACTGTTGACGGCAATAATATCATCACTAAATGACAAGATAAGTCCAAAGACAAGACTTGCCATTAATATCATGAGTAAACTATTCCATGCAGTCAGTTTTAGTTTGGCAGATAGAATATTTTCACGATTTTTCCAAAAAAATCTCATACACTCTCCCTTATAACATAACCTGAACCTCTCACCGTATGGATGAGCTTATTATCATAATTTTCGTCTATTTTTTTCCGTAAATAGCGAATATATACATCAACGACATTGGTACCACCATCGTAACCATAATTCCAAATATGATTCTCAATTGTATCCCTTGAAAGCACCTTGCCTATATTATACATCATATATTCTAAAATTGCGTATTCTTTCGCCGAAAGGGCTATATAGTTCCCGCTTCGCTTTACACTTTTTGCCGAGCAATCGAGCTCTAAATCGGCAATGGTTAAAATATTGCTGATTTTACCTGCATGATGACGAGTCATTACACGAATGCGAGCTAAAAGCTCTTCAAAAGAAAAAGGTTTGACAAGGTAATCATTCGCCCCCAAGTCAAGCCCCACTACCCTGTCGGAAACCGCGTCTCTGGCTGTAAGAAAGATAACAGGTGTAGCGATTTTAAGCTGTCTCATTTCTTTAACCACAGAAAAGCCATCACGCTTAGGCATCATGACATCTAAAATAATCACATCATATTCTGTTGATTTTATATAAGATAATCCCTCTTCACCATCAAAGCACGCATCAACGCTATACCCTTCGGAACGAAGTTTTTTAACAATAATAGCATTCATATCTTTTTCATCTTCAACAACTAAAATTCGCATAACATTCTCTTTTTTAAGCGATTATTACTGTCCAGATAACTTTTTGAGGGAGAAAACCCTATTTTTGAGTCAAAAATAAGGTTTCCCCCCTCAAACTCCCCCTTTCCTGAAAAACCAAGTCACATCTTTTATCGGAAACTATTTTTAATTATTATTCTTTTTCAAATTTAATAACTTCACCGCTTACGGCATTGATTTCATAATCATATTCTGTATTTCCAACGAAAAACTCCACTTCATAGATCGCAACACCGTCATCAAAGTCAAACTCTACTTTGGAAAAAGAGGGAGATGATACATTGGCATGCTTTAAAGCCGTCTGCGTTGCTTGTTCTTTAGTAATAAGGTTGGAATGATCCAAGTTGGCGCCTTGTTTTTGCTGTGTAGCACCATGCATTTTTTGGCTATAACTTTTTACTTTACCGGTGTTGGCATCAATTTCATACTCAAATTCAATATTGTTATGGAAAAATTCAATATCATACTCTGCATCCATAAAATCCTTATCAAGGCATGCTTGGGTAACAGTCACTTCTTTGGAAGGCACTTTTGCATGGGCAATGGCAATTTCTTGGGCTTTTTGTAAGCTGATTTTTGAACTTGCCTGAGCATCATCTAAAGCGATAAAAGAAGCAAAAGCAAAGGTCATACCAAGGGCAACAGTTTTCATAAGTTTAGAAATTGTGTTCATAATAGACTCCTAAGATTT
>CAYJHY010000143.1:0-5342 GCA_964369875.1 uncultured Mailhella sp. | reverse complement strand
GGGAGGGGGTTTGGGGGAGGGAAAAACGCTTTTTTGTTCACAAAAAAGGTTTTTCCCTCCCCCAAGAAACGGTAACTCCCCAAAATTTTATCCTTTTCTGACAATAAATTGCTTAGGATTGATATCGAATTTTTTTACTTTGTAGTTCACGATGCGATAACTGCTTTTTAGAATTTTAGCGGCTTTAAGGACGTTGCCACCGGCTTTGATAAGCGCATCCACAATCATTTCCTTTTCAAAGCGCTCCACCGCATCCCCAAACGATAAATCGTTTTCTGTGGCGGTGCTCTCAGCAGTTTGAAGCGAAGGGGGTAAGTCGCTTGCACGGATCACTTGGTCGATACAGCTGTGCGCGGCTTGTTCCATACACTTGGAGAGCTCTGGAATGTTTCCCGGCCAGTAGTATTGAGTGAGTAGTTCAAGAGCTGGATAGGAGATACGTTTTACGGTGTTTTTTGTGTCATTGGTCTTTGACATAGCATCCGCAGTGTTTTGCCCATCTCTTTCGGCGATTTGTAAAAGTAAATGTTCCGCAAGAGGAATAATATCCTCTCGGCGTTCGCGTAGCGGGGGTATTTGTAGGGTATATAAATTAAGTCTTGTAAAAAGTTCTTTGAGGAAAAGTCCGTCATCAACCATATTTTCAAGAGAAATGGTCGTTGAAGCGATTACACGAACGTCAACCGCAATGGAACTTTCCATGCCAATTCTTACCACTTCATGCTCTTGTAAAAGCCTTAATAAAGCTTCTTGGGCTTCCATGTTCAGATTGTCTATGGCGTCAAGAAAAATTGTTCCATATTGTGCTTGTTCAAAGAGACCTTTTTGGGTATGAACAGCACCATGGAAAGCGCCTTTTTGATAGCCTACGAGCTCAGATTTCATCTTTTCATCTGTCAATGTTGCGCAATGACAAACAACAAAAGGCATATCTTTTCGAGAACTTACTTTATGTATTCTTTTGGCTAAAGATTCTTTCCCTACCCCAGCTTCACCGAGTAAAAGAAGTGGAGCACGCCCTTGAGCATAATGATTGGATTGCTCTACAATATGACGCATAACCTTCGAAAAAGAAAAAAACTGTTCATTACCGGAATTTTCAATTTCTATAGCAGCGGTTTCATAGCGCCACAGGCGTGACATTTCATCTTGAACATGCGCTACCCCATTGGCGATATAAGAGGCTACAATCTCAAGAAACAAACACTGGGCTTCCAAATCCGCACGATCTTTCGAAGTGCTGTCGACGTTTAGCGTACCGATAACTTCTCGAGCATCCATTGGGTTAGACCCCATAGGGGCTAGCACAGGGACGGAAATAAAGGCTAAATTAGCCATTTCGTCTCTGGTTCTGGAAAACAAAAGGCTCATAAAATGAGGGTCTGCACTCATTTTTTCCACGATAACAGACTTACCTGTGGCAAAAACTTGTCCTGTAACCCCAACACCGGGAGAATAGGTAGCTTCATTAACTTCTTGACTGGAATCAGCAAAACGAAGGCGAAGCAATCCTGTTTCAGGCTCAAAAAGTACTAAGTGAGCACGCAAAAAATGATGTTTTTTAGCTAAAGCTTGTAAAAATATTTCTAGGTTAGCTCTAAGAGAACGTTGTGGTCCAAGGTAGGCCGCCATGTTCTTAAGAGTTTTGAGATAATCGGAAAAATCATCATAGATATTTTGCATAACTCTCCCATTTTATAATAAATTTTTCCTCAAACCACTTATTGCAACTTGCTTCTCAAATAATCGGCATCAGCGCTTTCTTTCTCAGTTGTCGGAAGTGTATCTAAAGCTTTTTGATAAGCACTTTTTGCTTCTTCCGGCATGTTGGCAGCAGAAGCAATGTCACCCATGTTAGTAAATACATTTAGTTTAAATTCTGTCGGTATATCATCAACCATGGAATTGAAAAGATCTAAAGCTTTTTTGGCTTCACCTTTTTGAACATACAAGTCTGCCAAGTTGAAGGCAACCGCAACACCAAGAGGACTCATTCCTTCCTCTTCCTTTACGGCCATAAATGCGTTTTCGGCTTTAGCAGTATCATTTAAAGCGATGGCGGCTCTTGCTATTTCAAGTTCTACACCAAGCAAAACTTCGGCAGGAGCTGATGTTTTGAATGCTTCCAGCGCTTTTAAGCGTTCGGCATTATCCGCAGTGGAAACAAGGCGGGAAAGTTCAATTTGTGCATCTTCAAGCTTGCTTTCTTGATAGCCTTGAAAAAAAGCATATGCAGAAATAACAACCACAAGGCTAACAACGACTGCGACTATTTTGGGAGCATTATCATTAATAAAGGTCCATAAAGGAGTTGCTTCTGGAGAAATTTCTTCTTGCATCTCACGTAAGAGCTGATCTGCGGAGCCGGCAGCGGCATGATTGTTATTTGAGTGAGCCTGAACTTCTTGTTCTTTTCTAGTGGATTGCTGAGACATATATAACTCCTTTTATTACAACACAACAGTAAATTTAGATAACGGTGCAACTGGTATCTTTAACCTATTTCTAAATAAACTTCAAGTAATTTTCACAAGTCTTTAACAAAAAGAAAATATTGCCATATTATAAAAAAAAAACTATAATATTTACACTTTATTTCTTACTCCCTTTCGATTAAATCTTATTTCAACTTCGAAAAAAGGAAAAAAAATGCAAAATCTTGACGTTTATATTAAAAATCTCGGACTTTCGGCTAAAAATGCTTCCAAATTTTTGGCTATGGCCTCTCCTATGCAAAAAATACAAGTTTTGCAAGAGCTTGCTCGATTACTCCGTGAGAACCAAGATGACATTCTACACGAAAACGCCAAAGATTTACAAAAAGCTCAAGAAATGAACATGGACGGTCCACGCCTCGATCGTTTGCGTTTAACAGAAAAAACCATTGAAGACATGGCAAATGCATGTCTTTTTGTAGCGAATCTTCCCGATCCCATCGGAGCAATGAAAGAACAATACCAACAACCAAACGGCCTTTTGGTGGGGCGTATGCAAATTCCTCTCGGTGTTATCGCTATGGTGTACGAATCTCGCCCCAATGTTACCATCGATGCCGCAATTTTGTGTGTAAAAGCCGGAAATGCCGTGATTTTACGTGGTGGTTCCGAAGCGATTTACTCCAACATGGTTTTAGCTTCTCTCTTTCAACAAGCGCTTACAACCTGTGGTTTTCCTAAAGAGTGTGTACAAATGGTGGAAATGACCGAAAGAGAATCCATTTGGAAACTGTGCGAGCTCCATGAATATATTGACGTTATGATTCCACGTGGTGGGGAAAAAATGGTTCAGGCTATTGCTGCTAAAGCAACTATGCCGGTTCTCAAACATGATAAAGGTGTTCCCCATGCTTTTATCGATCAATGTGCAGATTTCCCACAAGCGGTTGAAATTTTATATAATTCAAAAGTGCAGCGTCCGGGTGTTTGTAACGCTTTGGAAGGCGTGCTTGTACATGAAAAAATAGCCCAAGAATTTTTGCCGCAACTTGCCAAGCGCATGGAAAAAGACAATGTTACTTTTTATGCTTGCCCTAGCGCACTTCCCATATTGCAAAGGGTTTCCCAAAATGCTCATCCTCTTCTCGACGAGCACAAGGGGCATGAATTTTCAGCTCTAAAAATGGTTGTTCTCGTAGTTAAAAATATTGACCATGCTTTAGAGTATATCCATGCTTACGGATCAGGACATACAGAGATTATTTGTACAAAAAACTATGACCATGCCCAACGTTTTTTACGTGAAGCAGACGCTTCTATGGTAGCAGTAAACGCATCATCACGCTTTAATGATGGCGGACAACTTGGTCTGGGTGCCGAAATTGGTATCAGTACTTCTAAGCTTCATGCCTATGGCCCCATGGGTGTACAAGAACTTACCACAACAAAATTTGTCGTTTACGGCAACGGACAAATCAGACAGTAGATTTATGTGTATAAAAAATCAGGTTCCAGAAGAAAATAAGCAAATCGGAATTATGGGAGGGGCATTCAATCCTTTTCATAACGGACATTTACGTCACGCTATCGAAGTTTGTGAACGTATGTCCCTCTCCCATGTAGAACTTTTGCCATCAGCCCATCATCCCCATAAAAAAGGATTATTGCCTTTCGATTTGCGCTGTGAATGTATTGAAAAAGCTATTGAAAACGTACCTTTTCTTTCACTAAACCCGTTAGAAAATTTTGTTTCGGCCCCCTCTTATACCGATAAAATTTTACGAGTTTGGAAGGAGAAAAACCCTACACACACACCTTTTTTTCTTATGGGTACAGAAGATTTTGCTACCCTTCCTTCATGGAATAACGGTTTTAGCCTTCCCAAACTTGCTCATCTTTTGTTGGTTTCTCGTCATTCACATGACGCAAATTTTTGTTGTTACCACGCCTTAAAATTTTGGGAACCGGAAGGGCGTAAAGTCTTTTTTTTCAATGATAACGATAAGATAATCTGTGATGAAACATCAGAAAAAAATCAAAGCATACACGAAAAAAATGCTTTGATCGCTGACCAAGGCATTACTTCTAAATCTCTTGTAGAACACGGTTATTCTATTTACGACCAAGGAACCATTATTCCTAAAACAAAAAAGCTCCATATTGCTATTGAGGAACTTGGATTTATGACGTACCTTGATATTCCACATTTAGATATAACCGCTACTTTTATCCGCAATTTATGGATAAAAAAACAAAACATCTCCGGACTTATTCATCATAACACCTTAAAGACTCTTGAAGAGAACCAAGAGACACTCAAAGCATACTGGAAAGAATAACTATTCAGAGAGTTTTCGTAAATGGGAAATCCCTTATAGTATGTTGTTTATTGAACCTAATGCTAATGCAAGTTAGTATAAATAACTACAATAATTCCAACATATTTAATACCGCCGCTTTACTTTGCGGTGAGTATTCTCCATTCTCCAAGTAAAGCTGTATAAAGCTCGATAAAGGTCTGAAAAAAGGAGGATATTTTTTCCAGTTTTCATCATCAAACACCGTCTTTGTTTTTGTTAACATAATAACTTCTTTGAGAAAACGAATCTTTTGCTTTTTTATAAGCTGAGTAAGTTTTGGCAGATTTTCTTCTAACGTTGCAAAGGCTTTTTGTTTTTGTAAGGCAAAAGGGTTCTCTTGTTTATCTTGAAAGTAAAGGTCAAGGAAGTAATAACGCCAAAAATTGTTTTGCATGTTCCGCCATTTATTATCCCCAAAAATATTTTGAAGTTCATACAATCCATGTTCATCTCTGGCACTTTTATAAAGGCTGAGCTTTGGTAAGGTTGGTAACGTTTTTCCATTTAAAGTAGCATGAATAAGGTTGGCTACTCGAGCAGGCAAAAA
>CAYJHY010000142.1:0-5378 GCA_964369875.1 uncultured Mailhella sp. | reverse complement strand
ATCAAATCGATGCGCTTGAAGTAATGGATATATCCCCCATGGCCTTTTTGGTCAGTCCAAGAATGTGGGCTTCTCTTATAGCTTTCCCTTTACTGACAGCCATTTTTAATGTGATCGGCATTATCGGTGGTTACCTGTCGGCCTGTGTTTTGCTTGGACTTAACAGCGGACGTTATTTTTCCGGTATCGAGTCAAGCGTAACCATCTCTGACGTAAACGGTTCCTTATTAAAAGCGCTTATTTTTGCTCTTATTGTCATAACAGTTTGTTGCTATCAAGGCTATAATGTCCATAATCGTAAAGACTCAAAAGGCCCTGTGGCGGTCGGTAACGCCACGACTTCGGCCGTTGTTATGTGTTGTGTGCTTATTTTGGTCAGTGATTACGTTTTAACTTCCTTTTTATTATAGTTTGGCGGTGAAAACGATGTCAAATATACAAAATATTTCCCCCAATATAAATGAAAGCCTTCAAGGCATTCGCATTGTAGATTTATGTGCCGGCTATAATGAAGTTAATGTAATCAAATCTTTGAATGCCCATATCCCAAGCGGTAAAATCACTGCCATTTTGGGAGGATCTGGAGGCGGAAAAACCACCTTGCTTAGGGTTATTTTAGGGCTTATTCCACATAAAAGTGGGAAAGTTTTTTTAGGCGACAAAGACGTTTTTTCTTTATCCAATAAGCAATTCAGAGCACTTCGTAGACGCATAGGCGTTCTTTTTCAAGACGGAGCACTCCTTAGCTCTCTTACTCTCGAAGAAAATGTGGCACTCCCACTTAAAGAGCATACTTCCCTCAGCCCTCAAATTATTCATGAAGAGGTTATGCACACCCTTGAACTTGTGGGACTTGCCGAATCAGCCCAAAAATATCCGGGGGAGCTTTCCGGCGGAATGAAAAAGCGAGCAGGACTTGCAAGAGCTATTATAACCCAGCCCCCTTTACTCTTTTATGATGAACCAACTTCAGGGCTCGACCCCATAACCTCAGCACTCATGGATGAATTACTTCTTGAAATGCAGGCTTGTTATCAAAACATGACCACGGTGCTTATTACCCATGATTTGGTCAGTGTAAGGCGTGTGGCAGATCATATCTTGCTACTAAAAGACGGTAGCGCTCATTATAATGGAAACTTAGAGGATTTTCTCAACTCGGACGACCCCTATATTATTGAGTTTTTACAATCCCAAACAAAAGAGCATCCTAGAAAAAACATGCCCCAAACCAATCCCCTTGTGCGGGCGGCGCTCGATGCATGGATTGAAGGTTAGAAACGTTTAATAGAAAAAAATAGGTATATTTTCTCGAAAACCACTTAATTTTTGAACAATATATTTGGAAGTTAGATAGAAGGATTGATTTTTATGGTCAATAAACAAAGTATAGTAGGTATTTTTATGTTGATAGGCTTGGTTTGTGTTGCCTATTTAACTATAAAGTTAGGTAAAATGGAACTCTTTGGTAGCAAGGGCTATACCGTGTCCGCACAGTTTTCTTCTATCAGCGGCTTGAGAAACGGTGCAGATGTTGAAATTGCCGGAGTTGTGGTTGGCAGAGTCAGCAATATTTCCTTGGACTCAGAAACCTATTTGGCAAGAGTCGAAATGGTGATTGATGAAGAAATCATACTCAGTGATGACACCATCGCCGCCATTAAAACCAGCGGACTTATCGGCGACAAGTACGTCGGACTTGAGCCCGGTGGTTCAGAATCACTTCTGTCGGAAGGTTCGGTAATTTGGGATACCAATTCTTCTGTTGATATAGAAGCATTAATCAGCAAATATGTATTTGGAGGCGTCTAATGTTACGTTTTATCGGGGCGGTAGCCTGTTCAATTTTGTTATGTGTTCAAACAGCCGTAGCGGCTCCCACCACAAGTCCTAAAGACAGGGTGGAAATAGCCAACGCAAAAGTTATGGAACTACTTTTACATGAAGATTTTCAAAATCCACAAAAGAAAATGGAAATCATAAAAAAACTCGAAGATGAAGTTGTTAAATTCTTTGATTTTAATGAATTTTCTTCAAGAACTGTGGGACCTCGCTGGAGACAGTTCAGCGATAAACAAAAAGTGGCTTTTAAGGACGCCTTTACAGAATTGCTTCGTAGCTCCTACATCCACACTTTAGATAGTTATAATGGACAAAGCCTTGTGTATGTCGGTGAAATCCGTTCCGCCGACCAAACAAAAGTTGAAGTGCACACCCTCTTCAAAAATGCCGAAAATAATTACCCCGTGTCCTTTAGAATGCTAATAAAAAATAACGAATGGGTTGTTTACGATGTTTCTGTGGAAGGGGTGAGCATGATTAAAAACTATCGCGAACAATTCAGAGATATTTTAGCTTCCAACTCCCCCGATGACCTCATTAAAAGAGTGCGTGAAAAAGCCGAAGAAAAAAGACAAAGCTTAAATTCCAAAGAAGACAAAAGCGCTTCCTAGCCAGAGTCATTGATAGAATTATTATCTTGAAAAAATCTTTATGAGTTTTGCCATTATAGAAAATGGCTTATGAGGGAAAAGATGAAAGTCTTACAAATTAGCATGCTTATGGCTTGTGTTTTTTTGGGAGCCTGTACCAAAAGCGCTGAAAATGTCCAAATGGCAACAGAAAATCAGCAACAACAAGAAAACACTCAAGGCCTCGCCCAAAACGAGCAAACCTTTATTGCCGCAGGAAGCCCAACTTTTCAAGAAGTGGACGACAGTTATTTTGATGATGACTACTTTGATGATGATTATATCGAGGTACCCACCAGTGACCCTCTGCGTCCATGGAATAACTTTTGGTTCAAAGTGAACGATTTTACCTACCTTAAAGTTCTCAAACCGGTACACCTTGGTTATCAAAAAGTTGTTCCCGAAAAAATGCGTTCCGGTTTCAGTAATTTTCGTCATAATCTCAAAACTCCAATCCGCATGACCAATGCCATTTTACAAGCGGACTTTTCCCAATTTTTCACAGAATTTGGCAAACTAATGATTAATGTGATGACAAGTGCCGGTTTTGCCGATGTGGCGTCAAGCCGTGAAACTCGCTACCCATCAACACCGGAAAATCTACGCCTCGGCTATACTTTGGCAAAATGGGGAGTTCCTCAAGGGCCGTATATTGTCTTGCCTTTCTTAGGGCCTTCTACTTTGAGAGAAACCGTCGGAACAATAGGTGACTCGTTTGCAAGCCCTCAACGATACTTACTCCCATGGGAAGTGAATTTGGGTGTGTCGGCACATTTAGAGTTCAACAATGCCGGCTCTGTTATAAAAGGTTACGAAGTTTTGATTGACAATTCCTTGGAACCCTATGTTTCCCTCAGAAACGCTTATTTAGAACGCTTAAAACATACTCGCCCATAAAACTTTACAGTCAGACTTTGTGAGGCGATTTACCCCTCACAAGGTCTAAGTATTTAGTTAAACTAGGTTTTAAAAACATATCTAAAAGGAGCATTGTTATGAAGGACAATAAACCTTTTCCCATCACGTGGGAACAAGTGCAACGTGATTCTAGAATCTTAGCAAACAAATTAAAAGAAAATTACACCTTTGATGCCGTTGTGGCCGTCAGTCGCGGTGGTCTTGTGCCTGCGGCAATCATTTCTAAAGAACTTGACATTAAACTTGTAGACACCGTTTGTTTTAATAAATCCCCCGAGAGTGAGTCTGCCGAACAAAAAATTCACGAAAGCATTCTAAAATCCTCAAAGGATTTTAACGGTAAAGTCCTAGTGCTTGACGATGTGGTCAACTCAGGAGACACTGCTCGCTTGGTGCGTCAAAACTACCCACAAGCAATTTTTGCCGTTCTTTACGTTAAAACCAATAGTGTAAACATGGTGGATCAGTACGTAACAGAAGTCGGACAAGATTCGTGGATTGTTTTTCCATGGGAAAAAGAGGTTTAATCTCCAAGCTCTTAACCAAAGGGTAAATTATGTATGAACTGCGTGCCGCCAGAATTCTTTCACTTCTAGCCGTTGTCGGTTGGATTTTACTTCTTTTCCCACAGTTTGATGCTGTGGTGATAGCTGGTGCAGTCTCTTCCATCAGTTTACCACTTTATCGATGGCTCAGGGCAAGACTTTCCATGGTAACAGCCATCAGTATTTATTTCGCAATTTTAGCACTCTGTGTTATTATTCCCGTGCTTGCCCTTTCCCTTTTAGTTGCCCCACAAGCCGTCACAGGTTACAAAACCCTCCTGGCATGGAGTGGAGCAGGCTTTCCCATGCCTGAATTTATTGAAACCTATCGAGATGATATTTACGCCTATCTGCAATACCTTCCCGGCTTTGAAGATATAGAAAATGTTGCTTTGGAAGCTTCCGAAAATATCAAGGAAATTTTAAGTTCCCTCGTTTCATCCTTGGTAACGGGAAGTATAGGTTTTGCCGGCGGAACATTCAACCTTCTCTTTAAAGTATTCCTCGTTATCTTTATGGCAGGGCTGACAGTTATTTACTCCCCTACCATCTATAAGATAACCCGTCGCATATCCCTTTTACCAAAGGAATCCGTCGATCGCTTTATCCAAGCCTTTCAAAGAGCCGTACGTTCCATCTTTCTCGGAATCTTCTTTGTGGCACTGGTACAAGGTGTACTCACAGGCATTGGGCTCGCCATCTTTGGCGCAAAAGACGTGGCATTCTTCACCCTTCTTGCCATATTTTGCGGAATAGTCCCCATTGTCGGCACAGCCCTCGTCTGGTTCCCCATGGCTACCATGATGTGGCTTGACGGTTCCATTGGCAGCGCCATCGGCGTCGTAGCATGGGGCATGCTCATCGTTGCAGGCTCAGATAACTTCCTAAGACCCTACTGTCTGCAAACAGGCATCGAAACATCCATGATTGTTCTGTTTCTCGCCATTATCAGCAGTGTCTTTGCCTTCGGTCCCGTAGGTATCGTGCTCGGCCCCGTTATCGTCGCCTTCGGCATACAAGCCATGCATGAAAGCGATTACCTTTTCCAAAAGTCCGAAAATAAATAAAAAGCTTTTTGGGTTTTATTTTTTGGGGGAAATGATTTCCCCCAACCCCCCTCAATAAAAGCGCGTGCCTATACTTCGTATAGACACGCGCTTTATTTTAGGGTGTATTGTTGCTAAATTTTTCCTTAGGCGTGTTTTTGTTTCGCTCGCACTGCGTGGCTCTGCATATCCTATGCAGTTTTGTGAACAAAAACAAATCTACTGAATATTAAAGTTTTTTTGGGAAAAGGGGTGGGGTTTGGGGAGGGGAAAAACGCTTTTTTGTTTGACCTTACAGATGACGCTCGGGGCTATGTCCTATAGCCCACTCGCTCTCGCTCACAAAAAGCGTGGTTTTTGTTTCGCTCGCACTGCGTGGCTCTGCATATCCTATGCAG
>CAYJHY010000141.1:0-5414 GCA_964369875.1 uncultured Mailhella sp. | reverse complement strand
CCCTGCAAAGGTAGTGTCGGTTGCTGTGCCACCGCTATAAACATCCTGTCTGCCATTATTGCTGATGGTAGTGGCGCTCGCTGTGCCAAAAAGAATCTGCTCCCCACCATTGATAGTAGTGTTAGTCGCTGTGCCGTAAACCCACTGCTCCCCACCATTGATAGTCGTTGTGGTCGCCGTGCCACCGCTAGAAACAAGTTGCATCCCACCATTTATAGTAGTGTCGCTCGCTGTGCCACCGTTACTTACATACTGACCCCCACCACTGTTGATAGTCGTGTCGGTCGCTGTGCCGTCAACATACTGACTCCCATCACTGTTGATAGTCGTTGTGGTCGCCGTGCCACCGTTACTTACATTCTGATACCCACCATCATCGATAGTAGTGGCGCTCGCTGTGCCACCGTTACTTACATACTGACCCCCACCACTGTTGATAGTGGTGTCGGTTGCTGTGCCGTCAACCCGCTGCTCCCCACCATTGTTAATGGTAGTGTCGCTCACCGTGCCACCTCTATTTACATTCTGAGCCCCATCATTGATGGTAGTGTCGGTTGCGGTGCCATTGACAGACTGCAACCCACCATTGTTGATAGTAGTGTCGCTCGCCGTGCCACCGGTATGAATATACTGACCCCCACTATCAATAATCGTGTCGGTCGCTGTGCCACCGCCCAATACATCCTGCCCCCCATCAGCGTTGATGATAGTTATGGTCGCTGTGCCACCGCTACTTACATACTGATACCCACCATTGATAGTCGTTGTGGTCGCCGTGCCACCGTTACTTACATACTGTCCCCCACCAACGCGGATAGTAGTTGAGGTCGCTGTGCCATCTCCATAAACTGTCTGCCGTCCACCATCATTGATAGTAGTGCCGGACGCTGTGCCACCTTCATGCACAGACTGCCCCCCACCACTGTTGATAGTAGTTGAGGTCGCTGTGCCGTCAACATCCTGCCCCCCACCACTGTTGATAGTAGTTGAGGTCGCCGTGCCATGGCTAGAAACATCCTGCCTTCCACCATCGTTGATAGTAGTGGAAGTAGCCGTATCACCAGCATTAAGTGTCATAAAGTTAGAAGCACCACCCGAACCAATAATCACACCATTATAATCAACAGCAGCATGCCCCATCTCGGGTAAAACCATCCCTTGCACAAGGTTTGCGGCAAGCACCCCTGCCGCAATATATTTTCCACCATAACTGCGATAGGCAGAGGCTATTTGATACATAAGCCCTGCGTGGGAAAGAGGAATATCGCAAGCTGAGGATAGGGGAGAATATAAGGAAGCTCCGCTTATGCATGCATTGCCGACACAAGAACCGACATGCCCTCCCGATATGGCGGATAGTACGGTAAAATCGGAAAGAGAAAGAGGCATGGCAGAAGATACCATAGAATGGGGTAAAAAACATTTTATGGCAGAAAGCGTTGAAATATGGGTTTCCACTTCCTTATAAGACGGATATTCTTTGCCTGTACCGAAATACGCTCCATCGCCGATAATTGAAATACCTTTTTCTTTTGAAGGATTTTCATTACTTTTTGTTATTTTTTTAAGCTGTTTCTTCATTTTAACGCTCCATTTTGCATGCTTCTGTATCGTGGGCTTGTTTCTAACCTCAAACCTGTTTAGTGTGTAATAACAATCAAATAGTGCTCTTTTTTTAAAAAAAAGTCAATTGTATAGATTTTTCGTTTATTGTGAGAAAGATTAAAATATCTGGATTCTAATGCTCAAAAAAACAATCTAAAAAAAGCCCTCAAATTCATTATAAATTTGAGGGTTCATATATTCACCATGTCAAAAAGAACTTTATTGCAGTAAATATTTATCAATAACTGCGTATAAAATTTCAGGCGATACAGGCTTGGTAATATGCTCATTCATGCCCGAATCCAAACTCTTCGCCACATCGCTTTGCATGGCGTGGGCAGAAAGGGCTATAATAGGCATTTCTTTATATTCCGGTTGTTGTCTGATGTTTCTTGTGGCGGTAAAGCCATCCATAACAGGCATTTGGATATCCATTAAAATAAGATCAAATTCTTTTTTCGCCAGTATGTCCAAGGCCTCTTGCCCGTTATTGGCTATATCAATGGTATAGCCTGCCTTCTTGAGCAGTTCCTGTGTAACCAATTGGTTAATTTTATTATCTTCAACCAATAACACAACACCGCTTCGCTTGGCGGAATTGACATTGTTGCGGGGTTGCAACGTGGCCGAATTACCAAAATAACGTTCAAAACAAATGGTAAAAGAAAATTTTGAACCCTTTTGAGGAATACTGCTTAGCTTAATGTCAGAGCCCATAAGGTTTAAAAGGCGTTTACATATCACAAGACCAAGGCCGAGTCCGCCATATTTACGAGTTCTGGAGTTATCGCCTTGGGTGAAGATGGAGAAAACATCCTTGCACTGTTCGTCACTCAAACCAATGCCCGAATCTTGTACTGAAATTTCAAATTCAATGTTTTGTTCTTGGCTGACAATCTTATCAACGGAAAGTTTAACCGTGCCTTTTTCGGTGAATTTGATGGCGTTATCCAGTAAGTTCATAAGAACTTGCTTTATGCGCACGGAATCACCTAAAATTTTCGTATTGAGCATTTCATCTGTTTGACATATAAACTCAAGGCCTTTTTCCGCGGCTTGCTTTGAAAAAAGGCAATCCATACGATCAAAAACCTCTTTAAGCGTAAAGGGCAAGTGCGCGATTTCCATGGTGCCGTGTTCAAGGGAGGAAACATCAAAAACATCGTCAATAATTTGCAAAAGATTATGCGCCGAAAGGGTGACTTTTTGTAAATAAGAGGTTTGCACAGGATCAAGGCTCGTATCGCTCAAGAGGCGTAAAAATCCAACAATTCCGTTTAGAGGTGTACGCAGTTCATGGCTCATGTTTTCCAAAAAGGCGGTTTTCACAAGGGAACTTTGTTCCGCCGCCTCCTTGGCAAGGCTAAGTTCGGTAATCATGGTTTTTATACGGCGTAAATCGTGTAAAAAGCACACCACCACATCTTCTCCGTCAAGATTAACCTTTACAGAGGTAATATCGAGGGGCAGAAGTTCTCCGTCACTGCGTTTGCCTATAAATTCTAAATGATTTGAGCCATATTCAAAAGCACGTCCAATTTCTTCGCGAATATACTGTATGCTATTACGCCCGTCAATTTGGTATTCCGGATGTAACGATTCAAATTTTCTCAAAAAGATTTCTGCGGTGGTATAGCCAAATAGTTCGGCGGCGGCCTCATTGACTTCCATAAGCTCTATCTCATCAGAAAACACACACATGCCGTAAGGAGCGGCCTTTAAAATATTTTGTGAAATCTCATTGGCTTGTTGTAATTTATGCACGGTTTTAGAGAGCTCTTTTTCAAGCTTTTTTTGCTGACTCAAGTCAACAATAGCCCCCACAAGTCCCCGTTCATACTCTTGATTTTCACAGCCTTGAACGTAAAATCCCTTGCTCCAATAAAGAGCAGGGGTTTCTCCGTTTACGGTGTCATAAGAGGCTTCATAGTGTACCACATGGGCGTTTGAAATAGCGTCCATGTCTTCGCGATGATACTTTGTTCTTTCATCTTCGGGCAAATAATGTAAATCTAAAACGGATAAGCCAAGAAAGTCATCTTCAACATTAAAAAACTCTTTGTATGCTTTATTTAAAATACAAAACTTTGCTTGCGGATTCTTTGCAAATACGGGTGTAGGTAATTCATCCACAAGGGTTTCTAAAAATTGAATTTTTGCCTTACTTTGGCTTAGTTCAGCTAACATCGCATCATATTCTTCTTGATTCAGAACAACATGATTCCCCATGCTCGGTGTTGCTTTCATAAAAAACCATCCTAACAATACTTCTGTTATAAAAAAGTATGATAATAAAAACGATTATGAATAAATACCTTTTTTTATTCAAAATGTCAACTTGTGCAAAAAAGAACACTAAATAGTACCGTCACAACAAAAAAAGCCCTATAACTACAGGGCTTTTTACTATTTTACAATTCTGCTACAACTTCATCAACAGATTCTAAAACTTCAACTTTTTTTTCTTGTTTTTCACCAAACTGCATGGAATAAAGCTGTCTGTATTGGCCGTTTTCGATTTCCATAAGCTCATTATGACTGCCAAGCTCCACCAGTTTCGATTCTTGAATAACCGCAATACGGTGCGCATTTCTCACCGTGGAAAGCCTGTGGGCGATAACAAAAACCGTTTTATTCTGTATTAAATTGTCAATGGCTTGTTGTACAATCTTTTCAGACTTATTATCAAGAGCAGAGGTTGCTTCATCCAAAATAAGGATGGGGGCATTCTTTAAAAAGGCTCTGGCAATGGCCACCCTTTGCTTTTGTCCGCCACTTAAAAGCACGCCTCGTTCGCCGATTTCCGTATCAAGGCCGTTTGGCAAGCTTGCGATAAATTCATCGAGACAAGCGCATTTTATGGCATCTTCCAACATGGCATCATCGGCATTTTTATTACCGATGAGAATATTTTCTCGAATACTTCCGCTAAATAAAAAGTTGTCTTGAAAAACCACGGCAATATTTTCACGCAAGGACTTTAAGCTTACGTCTTTGATATCCACCCCATCAATGGTAATCGCCCCGCTTGAAACCTCATAAAATCGAGGAATAAGGCTGGCAAGGGTTGATTTTCCGCCCCCTGAATTACCCACAATGGCGAGCATTTCCCCAACTTTGACTTTGAGGTTAATCCCCTCCAAAGCATTTTTTTCCCCTGTATAGGAAAAGGTGACATCTTCAAAAGAAATGGTGTCTTTTACATGCTCTAAGTGGTGAGGATTTTCTTTTTCTGCAATATTTTCCTTGTCTTCCAAAATTTCAAACACACGATCCACAGCCATAAAGGACGTTTGCATAGAAACTGCCGTCGGCCCCATTTTTTTTATGGGCGTATAAAGCATAAGAAGTGCCGCCAAAAAAGAAACAAAGTTACCGGGGGTAATTTGTTGCTCGATAATAAGCCAACTTCCGAGACTAATGGCAAGGGCAATACCGATGGAAATAATAAAATGCATAAAAGGCGACAACCACGCGGTTCTGCGTGTCATTTTCATGCTTAAAGAAAAAATATCTTCCAATATGCCAAAAAATCGTTTGCTCTGATAGTCTTGTAGATTATAAGCAGCTATGGTTCTGTTGCCCGCAAAGGTTTCATTATAGTTGGTATTTGCGGCGGCCATAATGTTCACATTTTTTGCAACCAGACCTTTAAGCAATTTCTTGATACGTGTAACAGGCGCAAGGGCGATGGCAAGAATAACAATAGCCACAATAGACAGTTGCCATGAATTATAAAAAAGCACGCCAATCAAGGCCAAAGAAGAACAGACCCTAACAATCAGATTTTTCAAGTTAAGCAAAAGTCC
>CAYJHY010000140.1:0-5447 GCA_964369875.1 uncultured Mailhella sp. | reverse complement strand
CGTTCTAACCCTGCCACTTATACGAAAATTTTTGACGAAATCAGAAATATTTTTGCCATGACACAAGATTCTAAACGTCGAGGCTACAAAGCAGGGCGTTTCAGCTTCAACGTAGCGGGCGGACGCTGTGAAACCTGTAAAGGTGACGGACAAATTCGTGTTGAAATGCACTTTTTACCCGATATTTTTGTGACTTGCGATGTTTGTAAAGGCCGACGTTTCAACCATGAAACCCTTGAAGTGCGCTACAAAGACATGAATATCGCCGAAGTCCTTGATATGACCGTCAGCGAAGCCCGTAAATTCTTCGAGCATTACCCCGTGCTTGAAAGACGTCTTGCCGTGCTTGAAGATGTGGGGCTTGATTACATTCGTTTAGGACAGCCTGCCACCACTTTATCAGGGGGCGAAGCCCAAAGAATAAAAATTTCCCGAGAACTTGGTAAACGCTCTCTTCCGGGTACTTTATATATTCTTGATGAGCCGACCACTGGCTTACACATGCATGAAGTGGGCAAATTGGTTACCGTTTTGCACAAATTGGTAGACAAAGGAGCTTCTGTTGTCGTCATTGAACATAATACGGATGTTATTTTAGTTTCTGACTATGTGATTGACCTTGGCCCCGGTGGCGGAGAAAATGGCGGAACTATTATTTCCCAAGGAACTCCTGAAGCCATTATGGCCGATCCCAACTCCATCACAGGGAAGTTTCTGACCGAAGAAAGGCGTATGAGAAGGCATCAAAAATAAATAGTTTTAATGAGAAATACGATGAAATATCTCCGAGACACAAAAAGCGTTTGCCCTGAATGTCTAAAGACTGTTGACGCACAATTAATGAACAAAGAACAGGATATTTATCTTGTTAAGTCCTGTGCGGACCACGGAGATTTTCAAAGTATTGTTTGGCGTGGAGAGCCTAACTTTATGGATTGGGAAGCGCGATTTGCCAAAAAACAAAGTATTCCGAAAGGGCTAAAGATACTTGATTTGGCAAGTATGGAAAACTCGAATCTCATACAAGAAAAAGTCTGCCCACAAAAATGTGGCCTATGCGCTGAACACGAACAAAGCACATGCACGGTACTTTATGAGGTGACCCAAGCTTGTAATTTATCGTGCCCCATATGCTTTGCCAATTCCGGAAGGCTCTTAGCAACTACGGACGATAAAAATAGCGTATTTACTCCTCTAAGCAAAGTTATTGAGCAGTTGGAATGGATACGAGCCCACGCAGGGAATATTATTTTACAACTATCAGGGGGAGAGCCAAGCCTCCACCCACAGCTTTCTGAAATTATCAAAGTGGCGAGTAAGCTCTTTCCTGCCGTACAACTAAATACAAACGGGATTCTTTTGGGAAAAGACCCAAACCTTGCCAAAACTTGGAAAGAAAGCGGGCTTTCATGGGTATTTTTGCAATTTGACAGCCTTGACGACGAGGTGAATTTACAAATGCGGGGTGCAAAACTTCGCGAAATCAAACAAAAAGCTATTGATAATTGCAAAAACGCCCATCTTTCCGTTGTTTTGGTTTGCACCCTTGCCCGTCAAGTGAATGATGATTGCTTAGAACTATTACTCGATTTTTCCTTGGAACATTTCCCCACAGTTAAGGCTTTGCATTTACAACCCATGACTTTGTCAGGAAGAAATACCATGCAAAACCAAGAACATCTCACATTACCCGAAGTTATTCAGCTTTTAGAGCAACAAAGCAAAGGACAAGTCAAAAAAGAGCACGCCAAAGCCTCTGATTGTGAACACGCTCTATGTTCTTTTAATGCACGTTATTTTGTGGATAAAGAAAAAAAATTACAATTTATAAGACAAGAAAGCAGTACCGTCCAAAGCCAAGATGCAACAATAAAAACAGACTTACTGGCACAAGCACCCAAAAGAAGTGTGGAAACAGTTATTCGCTCTTGGCAAGGCAAAGATTGTGCCTCATCCATAACAAATACGTTGACAGAGACAGAATCACATCAAAATCAACATAATACAGACAACAGTAAAAATGCCTTTGCGGTGTTTGATGAATTTATCAAAAAAGCCCAAAGCCAAGTTTTCAGTATTAGTTGCATGGCCTTTCAAGACGTCTACACCCTTGATTTGCAAAGACTCAAACAGTGTTGTATTCATATTTATAGCCAACAGAATAATCGACACTGTCTTATTCCTTTTTGTGCCTACAACCTTAGCGCTAAAAACGGACAAAAGCTTTATAGAAGTTCATAACATGCCAAAGTTGATTGTTCTTAGAAAGGAAAAAGCCGCATGAATATTATTTGAGGGGTTTTCCCCTCAAACTCCCCACCAAAGGGAATAATTCCCTTTGGAAACCCCGTAAATTTTCTTTTTATTTGCAAAAGCAAGTAAAAAGAAAATAGATGAGGGGTTTGGGGGAAATCATTTCCCCCAAAAAAGAAAAATAAACAAATTAGAGCGAATTTCTATAATGCATCAAGATTTTTTTAAACATATTTTATCCATACGAAAAGAAATTTCCCCAAAAAAATTGCTTTCTGATTTAGAATCCGACAATCAAAAAACGGAAGCATACTCTTCACCTTGTGGGCTTGTTTATCAAAGTTTGGAATTTTTAATGCGTTATTATCAAGTTGAGATAGAAAATCCACAAAAACTTAAAGCCTATCTGGCACTTTGGCAATATGAAGCCTTCTTGCATAGTCTTTTACATGCAAAAAAGAATGCCTCAGCCTACCAAACAAGTTTTCAACATGTTGATATGGAGTTGCATTTAAAAAAAATTTGTATTTATAAAAAAAATCTATCCGAAATTTCAAACGATTCTTTAGCAAAAAATCATTTTACACATTATGAGCAAAACATCTCCTTTGACCTTAGCGCTCTTTTACAAACCTTGCCGTTTTGTGAGTTCAATCAAGAAAATAGTCTATATGCTTTCCAATCAGAAGCCTTTCTGGCCGTCAAGCATGACGATATACAAAATATAGTGAGTGTGGAAACCTCGGGAACCCAAAGCTTGAGTGTAAATACATCCCCCAGTAAACCGAATGACGAAAGCAAGGCCAAGAAAGAAGAAAAGCAAAGTCAAAAGAAAAGAATTTTTTCCACCGAGCAAGACTTACAGTCCAGCATAGATTTTTACCTCTATGGCATGCAGCATATTTTGAAAAAAGGTGAAAATAAAGTTGCTTTACTTTATTCGTCACTGCGTGAAGGAAGCGTGGGGTACCTCATGGCAAAAGCCATGGAAAAAATCCAAGTATCCTGTAAAATTTTTCCCCTCACCGATGACTTCCACAACCTCGCCAAAGAGCTTAAAAACTTTGCCCCAACCTCTATAATCGCCCTTCCGTGGCAACCCCTCACCCTTTTTCCTTATCTCAAAAACAGTAACATTTTTGAATCCTTGTATTCCATTCTTTTAAGTGGTGACAGCCTTTCAGTAAATCTCAAACAGCAAATGCATAATGCCTACCATTGCCATATTTTTGAACATTACGGACTGACTGAATTTGGTCTTGCGGGGGCAGTGGAAAATATTAACATTGACAAGCTTCAGCAAAAACAAAAAAATCCGTTAGCGTTGCGAAGCCTTGACACCATGATAGAAATTGTGGATGCCAATAATAAGCTTTTACCCCATAACACCTATGGTGAAATTGTTGTCACAAGCCTTACCCGTGAGGCCATGCCTTTTATTCGTTATAAGACAGGAGATAGGGGCAGAATAATGTCTCACCATAAACCAGACAAACAAGATGTGTATATTTTTGATGAACTTGAAGTAGTAGGAAGAAACGCTCAGGGAATTATCCTAAGCGGAAAAAATTTCCATTTTTTATCTTTGCAAAACCTTGTTTTTGAGCAAAATTTTTTATATGATTTTAATGTTTGTGTTTTTGAAGATTGTCAGACTGCAAAAACATTACTTCTTTTGGGTCTTGAACAAGATTTAAATGTTTCCGAAACAGAACAAAAAACAGCCTTGAAAAAACTTCAACAAACACTTGAAGATTTTTTGAGAATGCCTTATTTTAAAACTACAAAAACAATGTTACAGCAAGTTCAAAATATCAGCTTTACTTTTTGTTCTATGAAGCAATTTAAAGAAATTTTAAGTTCTCATCATATTCAAAGCATATATCCGGCTAAAAAGACTATCTTCACTCTCTATGGCAAGTTAGAAATCATTATTCCTTTTTTAACAAATGAGAACCCATAAGTAATAACAGAATGTATAGCTAACATTGCTATGAAAAGGTACACTATGAAAACACTATATAATGATATTTTACGAAATCTTGAACAAGGTAAAGCCGTTGTTGAAGTAACTATTATCGAACAAAACGGTTCTGCGCCACGCACAGCCGGTACTAAGATGCTTGTTTTTGAAGACGAAAGCCAAAGTATACAATACCCCATCATAGGAACCATCGGCGGTGGGCTTTACGAAGCAAAAGCCATTGCCACAGCCAGAGAAATGCTTGTGCAAAAAAAAGAGAGAGAAACAAAGAATTATGCAAGCATACAATATTATGATTTACAAACAAAACCATCTCCGACCGATATGGATATGATTTGCGGCGGTGAACTTCGTTTGCTGATGGAGTATATAGCTCCGAGCAGTGAAAACATTACTTTTTATCAAGAAATTTGTAAGCAAGATATGAGCGGAAAAAGCTGTGTGGTTATCCACCGATTACAAAATACTCAACTTATTCCCAAAATGCAAAACACCCAAAATATTATTGCAGAAAAGGCTTTGTACTTTTCAGACAGCAATGCATCCCCCCTTAATTCTTCTATAATCCCCAGTTCTATGGGTGAAATATGGCAAAATAAACATAAAATTCCAAATCTACTGACAGAAGAACATGAATATGTTTTTGATGTACTTTCAGCCCCCCATAAACTCTATATTTTCGGGGCAGGTCACGTGTCTTGTGAACTGGTGAAAATTGCCCAATACTTAGATTTTCAAACCGTTGTTCTGGACGACAGGCAAGAATTTTGTAATACAGAACGCTTTCCTCTGGGAGAAGTTGTGGTTTTACAAAGCCTAAACAAAGAAGACATTACCGAGTTTTTGAATCAAAGAGAAGTTGGTGCCAGAGACGGAATTATTATTGTCACCAGAGGGCACGCGCGAGATAAAGAAGCCCTTGAATGTAGCCTGACCACCAAGGCCGGTTATATTGGTATGATTGGCAGTAAAAGTAAACGTAAATCCACCTATGAGCACTTACTTTCAAAGGGATTTACCCAAGCTGACTTTGAAAAAGTCCACTCCCCCATCGGTCTTTCCATCGGTGCGCAAAGCCCTGAAGAAATAGCCATAAGCATCACCGCCGAACTGATTATGTGGCGCAGCGGTAAGTTATCATTAGCATAATAATTTTGGGAGGGGGAAACCCCATTTTTGAGGCAAAAATGAGTTTTCCCCCTCCCAAACC
>CAYJHY010000139.1:0-5495 GCA_964369875.1 uncultured Mailhella sp. | reverse complement strand
AATTAATAAATCATCTTTTTTGTCATTCCACCGTCTATAACGAGATTTGCCCCATTTATAAAGTCACTTTCTTCATGAGCAAGAAAAAGGCATGCTCTTGAAATATCCTTTGGCTCGCCTACCCTATTAGAAGGATGAATGGCATGCTCGTCTTCAGAGAGGCTTTTCCAATTTCCCGTACAAATATAACCGGGGCTTATGGCGTTGACGGTAATAGGTGTCCCAATAAGGGAAACACAAAGGCTGTTCGTAAGTGAAACAGTTCCCCCCTTACTCATTCCATAAAGCTCCCAATTCGCCTCATTTTGATGCCAACGAGTCGACGCAATATTAATAATTCGCCCTAAGCTCGCCCCCTTATTTAAATTGATAAAGGCTTGAGCACAAAGAAACGCGCCTCGAAGATTTACATCCAAAACATTATTATAATCTTCAAGTGTAACCTCTAATACCTGTTTTTCAAACACGCTTATTGCCGCATTATTTATAAGAATATGCGCCGTATCAAACTTTTCTTTAATTTCTAAAAAGGCGTCGTTAATTTCGCTAGGTTTTGAAATATCAGTTTTAATGAATAAACAATGCTCATTGGATATAATTCTTGAATCAATAGGATCGATACAATCCAAAATAATTACTTTATAATTATTTTCCAAAAAGGTTTGACTCATATGCAAACCTAAACCACGTGAACCGCCTGTTATAATAGCTATTTTCATATAGCACCTCTTGATTTTCCGTTTTGGGATTTTAGTTTTTTGGGGAAATTTTTTTTGGGGGAAATTTTTTTGTAAAAAATTTTCCCTAAAACCCCCTTCAAAAAACTTTAATATTTGAAAGTATATTCTTCTATATAGTGTTTGGCAAAAATATAAGTAAACACGTTTGTTCAAAGAACATAAAAAAACTTACTTTTACATACAGTTATAAGACTAGAAAGCTTTTATTCCGGACTCGAAAAACCTATTTAAACACAATATATTTACAAAAAAAGCCCTTGTATATTGATCTATACAAGAGCCTTTTTTCTATTTTAGTAAAAAAGAGTTTTGTTTTTTACACCACAGATTAACCGCAACGGCTATAGGCGCAATTGGGGCAAATGTGACACCCTTCTTGGAAGTTCATTTCTGATTCACATTCGGGACAAGCAGGATTTTGCAAATCTTGATGGCCGATGGCAATAACAGGAGCTTCATCTTTCAAGTATCTGTTTTCAAGCACCCAAGCAATAGCATCGGGAATAGATAACAATATACCTTTCTTTTGAAAAACAGGATGTTCACCACCAATACCTTTTAGTTGTTGCACAACGTCACGCACAGGCACACCGGAACGGAAACAAAGGGAAACAAGGCGCCCGATAGCTTCTGCTTTTGCAGTGATAGAACGACCTGATTTTCCAATGGTGGTAAACACTTCAAAGGGTTTGCCGTCGATTTCATTCACAGTAAGGTAAAGGAAGCCAAGACCTGTTTTAACCTTTTGAGTGAAGCCTTCCACAATATCGGGACGCTGACGTACTACAGAGTTCGCATCCTGTGAGGAAGAGGAAGCTGGAGTATCACCGCTTGCCTTTTTGGCATCACCTGTGGTCAATACCTGACTTGTTTTACAACCGTCACGATACACAGTCACACCTTTACAACCGGAAGTATACGCTAAGCGATAGATATGGTCGATATCGGCAATGGTTGCGTTATTGGGCACGTTCACGGTTTTAGAAACCGCGTTATCCGTATATTTTTGGAAGGCCGCTTGCATAAGCAAATGAGCATCTGCGCTGATATCCATAGCGGTTACAAAAACGTTACGAAGTTGCATGGGGACAAAATCAATATTGGAAACAGAACCCACTTGGCTTACAATGTCCATAAGCTCAGGAGTGTGAAGTTTGTGGTTGTGTAAAGCATTTTCAAAAATAGGATTTACTTCCACAAGACGTTCGCCGTCCATAACATTTCGTGCAAAAGCAAGAGCAAAAATAGGCTCGATACCTGAAGAACAACCCGCCAAAATAGAAAGGGTTCCCGTGGGAGCGATGGTGGTTATGGTTGCGTTACGAAGCACACGCCCGTTTGCAAAAATGGATTCTTCAAAAGATGGGAAAGCGCCACGCTCAAGAGCAAGCTGGTGAGAAGCATTACGACCTTCGTCTTGCAAAAACTTCATTATATTTTCTGCAATCTGTTGTGCTTTTTCAGAATCATAAGCAACTTGCAAGGAGAAAAGCATGTCCGCAAAACCCATGATACCAAGACCGATTTTACGGTTTTTATGCACGGTTTCTGTGATGCGATCAAGGGGAAATCTGGAAGCGTCGATAACGTTATCCAAGAAACGCACCGCAAGATGGATAACACTTTTCAAATGATCCCAGTCAATGGCGTCGCAAGGGTTTTCAAATAAATGAACATTCGCTTTTACAAATTTAGAAAGGTTGATAGAACCTAAGTTACACGCTTCAAAAGGAAGCAAAGGCTGTTCACCGCAAGGATTGGTGGATTCCATTTCGCCTTGAGCTGGGGTTGCGTTATCACGGTTGATTCTGTCGAGGAAGATAATACCGGGGTCGCCGCTAAGCCATGCTTTTTCCACCAAGATATCAAAAACTTCTTTGGCGTTTAGTTGCCCTTGAACTTTCTTGGTAGCAGGGTCGATAAGATCGAAATCCTCGTTCTTTTCCACCGCTTTCATGAAATCTTCGGTCAAGCCAACGGAAAGGTTGAAGTTATTAAACTCCCCTTCTTGTTCTTTGGCTCTGATAAATTCCATAATATCGGGATGATCGATACGCAAAATCCCCATGTTGGCGCCACGTCTGGTGCCACCTTGTTTGATTTGCTCGGTAGCGGTATTGAAAATTCTCAAGAAAGAAAGAGGGCCGGAAGCCACGCCGCCTGTTGTGCCTACACGAGAATCTTTAGGGCGAATATTACTGAAAGAAAAGCCTGTGCCACCGCCTGATTTGTGAATCATGGCAGCAAATTTCACAGCGTCAAATATTTCTTCAATAGAGTCCCCCACAGGAAGAACAAAGCAAGCAGAAAGCTGGCCAAGGGCCGCACCCGCATTCATCAAGGTCGGAGAGTTTGGCAAGAAATAAAACTTAGTCATAAGAGAATAGAATTCTTTGGCAAGTTCATCCGCTTTGTAGGTTGAGCTTGCGTATTTTTCTTCCTCTTGGGCAACATGTGAAGCAACACGCCAGAACATACCTGTCGCGTCTTCACGTGGAGTGCCGTTTTCATCTTTGCAATAATATCTTCTGGAAAGAACAAGTTCAGCATTGGCTGAAACAAGGGCTTTAGGTAAGTCTTTTGGTTTTTCTATCATGTATTCCACCGAGTATTTAATTTATTTTATATTTAATTTTTGTTTTTGCTCCAACCGCTGGTTTTACTGTGTAAAAACAGCGGTTGGAGCAAAAACACGCACAAGGCGAACTTGCATTCTAACATAGAAAAAAATATTTTCCTATAGCCAG
The DNA here is from genome assembly GCA_964369875.1 of uncultured Mailhella sp. Classification (GTDB taxonomy): domain Bacteria; phylum Desulfobacterota; class Desulfovibrionia; order Desulfovibrionales; family Desulfovibrionaceae; genus Taurinivorans. The sequence goes on along the minus strand of CAYJHY010000139.1, from coordinate 2,008 downwards.
AAAAGCTAGACGTGGCGGTTAACCTCTTGAAAAATTTATTGTTAAATTTAAAAAAAAGTTAATTTTTTTTAACATATTTCATAATTCTAATACCTTAGCATTGGTTTAGATTTTCTCTAGATAGTCTTTATTTTTCAATTTATTGTAGATTAAATTATTTATTATAAAATTTATCTCTGCCTAGATTACTTGAAATACTTTGGAAATAGCACTATTATTATTCTTTCAAACAAACATTTTATAACAAAATAGGAATTCCCTCGCCTACTTTCTAAAGCTACTATGTTTTTTCAGGAGAGGGAGAGGGTTTGGGAGAGGGAGAAACTCATTTTTTTCAAAAAATGGGGTTCTCCCTTTCCAAAGAAAAACATCCCTACTGCACAATTTAAATAATAAATACAACGGAAAACCATGCGTAAAAAATTTAAAAAAAGATTTAGAAAATATAACGATAAACCAAGACCTATCCAAAGTATTTTGGAAACTTTTATCGCAAGCCGTCCAAAAATTGCTCAAATGACGGAATTTTATGAACTTTGGTCAAACTGGGATATGATTTTTTCTGACATTGCACCTTTTGCCAAACCTCTTGGAGTCAGACAAACCACGTTGTGCATTGGTGTCGAAAATAATTTTGAACTGCAAGAAGTTCGGATGGAATATGACAGTCTGCTTGCAAGAGCCAATGCCTTTATGCAAGCCCTCGATAAGGAAAACTATTTTAAAAAACTTGAAATAAGTCTTTTTCAAGGGAAGTCTCCTATTACTTTGGGCGAACGACGTGAAAATAAGCTTTTCAACTATTATCAACCACCCAAACCCGAAAAAATTGGAGCGGTTATTGACTTTAAAGAGGAAACTCTGCTTGCCAAGTGCTACGAGGCCTACTGTCAACGGTTACAAATTGAAGACGAATAAATAAAGTATCTATATATTTCAACAAGATATAATAATTTAGATTTTTTTTTATTTGTAAGTTACTCTTTTGAAGAGCTTATTTCAAAAACAAGAGAAAAATAAAGATATTTTGCGAAATTTGAAGATAAAATAAAAAATGTATGTGGATAACTATTTTATAATTTTGTTGAAAAAATGGTTGACCAACTGTAAGTCTACTACTTGCAAGGGATTAATAAAGTGGCTACGTATCAAGCTTTACAATTCTTTTTCTTATTTTTTCAACAAGTTACAAAATAAATGCATTGGGGAATAGAAAAAACAGACACTAAGAAATTCTAAAAAATTTCCATATAGAGATTTTTGAAAAATACCTATAAAAGTTGTCCTATGAACACAACATGGACACAAATACTTTCTTGTATACAGGAAAATGTGCTTGAAGCTGACTATAGCGTATGGATCAAACCCCTAAAGGGTGAGATTGTCGTTAATGGGCAGTCTGTACACGTACAAATTACTGCGCCTAATAGCTTTGTTGCGAACTTTGTGAGTTCACGATACAGCCGAATGATAGCACAAATGTGTTCTCAAATCATGGAACTTAGTGAAGACAACTTCCCTAAAGTTACCATTGAAGCCGCAAAATTGGTCGATGAAAAAAAGTTAAAGCCAATAAACATGAAAGAATATTCAAAGAGTCTCCCCACGGCTCCGGCTATACTTGCTACCTCCCCCCAGCAGCTTCATCTGCCTATGCCCTTCCAACCGAATTTCGTGCAAAACAAGTTCAAGCACTCTTTTAACGAATTTGTTATAGGCGCTTCGAATAAATTGGCTTTTGCCGCCGCAGAATCTATGCTCAGCGATAACAGCCCCGCAGAGATGCTCTTTTTGTCTTCTCAAGCGGGACTCGGTAAAACCCACCTTATTCAATCTGTGGGCAACGCTCTCTCTGTACAGGCAAACAGTCAAAATACCCGTGTGGCCTATCTTTCTGCCGAACAGTTTACTTCGCAATTTGTTAAAGCTTCACAGCTCAGACAACTTTCTGACTTTAAAGATTATTTTAGAAACGTAGACATTTTGCTTTTGGAAGATGTGCACTTTT
>CAYJHY010000138.1:0-5525 GCA_964369875.1 uncultured Mailhella sp. | reverse complement strand
AGCGGTTGTCGTAACGGTTTTCAGGGCGCTCGGAACGATTGTCATAATCTCTGCGCGGAGAATATGGTCTGTTGTCGTCGCGATAATCGGAGCGTGGTTTGTCACGATAATCGGAACGGAAATCGCCTCTGGTGTTGTCGGCAGAATGGGAACGGGAGTGAGAACGTGGGGTGTTTGTTCTTTGGCGTGAAGAGTCTTGGCTTGAAAATTCGTCTTCTCTTGGGCGACGTTTTTGGTGGGTATGTTCTGATGATTGGTTAACGTCTTTGGAATACTTGTCTTTTTTACGATTGTAACTGTTGTTTTGCATGATAATCACTTTTTTTATAATGAGCCCGTCACAAAATTCTTTTTGTAGGGGCGAATGGGGCGTTTGCAAAGCAAATGCGACCACAAGTCAAGAGCAACAAAACCACGTCTTTGTTGTCACTTGATTGATTTTTGAGCCTTTTTACATAAGTCCGTCCGTCTAAAGGGGCGTTCATGTTATGCTTCGGTTAATTAAGTATAAGTATTTATGGGTAGATAGGCAATAGAAAAATAGCAGAAAAATTTTGTATTTCTTGCCAAAGTTAACTTGAAATAAATTCCAAAATGTCAGATTAACTATTAAACATTGACTATGTTACGTTCATGTGGCAAAGTGGTTCAAATTTAATGGATAGCCTGTCTGTCCATCATAATTATCTTTCTGGAGGAATAATATGTCCGGTTCTTTATTGAAAAATGCATTTTTTGGCGCCATGGCTTTTGCTGTGTCCCTTGCTCCCATGGCTTCCAGCGCTATGGCCGAAACCATTAAAATTGGTGTTGCCGGTGCTCACTCAGGGGAGCTTGCTTCCTATGGTCAACCCACTCTTAACGCCGTGGAAATGATTGTTGAAGAAATCAACGCTAAAGGTGGCGTTCTCGGTAAACAAATCGAAATTATTGCCGGTGACGACGAATGTCAACCCGGTAAAGCTCCAAGCGTAGCCACAAGCCTTATTTCTGAAGGCGTAGTTGCTGTTATCGGACATATTTGTTCTGGCGCGGCAAAAGCTGCTCAGCCTCTTTATAACAACGCCAAAGTTATCAGCATTGCACCTTCCGTAACTGCTCCTTCCATGACTCAAGGCGGAGAAAACCCTTACTTCTTCCGTACAATCGCTGACGACACCGCTTCTGCTGTTGCAGGTGCTAAGTTCATCATTGAAAAACTCGGTTTGAAAAAAGTAGCTATCTTGCATGACAATTCCGAATACGGTAAAGGTTATGCCGATAACGCTCAAAAATACTTGCAAGACAGCGGTAAAGTTGAAGTTGTGCTTTTTGAAGCTGTAACTCCGGGTGCCGCAGATTATTCTTCTGCTATCCGTAAAGTTCGTCAACAAGGCGCAGAAATCCTTATGTGGGGCGGATACTATCCTGAAGCTTCCAAAATGCTTGCTAACATGTACAGCCTCGGTGTGGAAATTCCCCTTATCGGTCCTGACGGCTTGAAAGATATGGGCTTCATTGAACTTGCAGGTGAAGACGCTGAAGGCGTTTACGCTGCAGGTCCTTCCGATACCACTGCAAACCCAATCAGCAAAAAATACCAAGCTTTGCACCAAGAAAAGTATAACGCTGTTCCCGGCGCTTTCTTTGACAACGGTGTTTCCGCTATCCTTACTTTGGTAAGCGCTATCGAGAAAGCAGGTTCAACCGATTCTGCTAAAATCATGGAAGCTCTCCGCACAAATCCTGTGGAAACCGCCGTGGGTACCATTAAATTTGACGCAAAAGGCGACGCTGAAGGCGTTGGCATGTCTGTGTATCAAATTGAAAACGGTCAATACAAACAAGTATTCTAATTTTTCTCCCTGTGAGGGAAGCAGAAAAATTCTTGTAAAATAGAATTCTTGTTTTATTGATTATTGTTTTTCAGGGCGAGGCTTATTTCTTGCAAATGCGGGAAATAAGCCTTCCTATCTCATAAAACTTTAACCACATTATGACAAGCCTATGGATTTTCAATATTTTTTAGAAATCACATTTAGTGGTCTGACGCGCGGCAGTATTTACGCGCTTATCGCCCTTGGCTATACCATGGTATATGGTATTATTGAACTTATTAACTTTGCTCACGGCGAAGTTTATATGCTGGGTGCGTTTACGGCCTTTATTGTTGCCGGTATTTTGGGTACCATGGGCATGCCGGCAGGGGCGATTTTGATAATCGCAACCCTTGTGGCCATTCTTTGGTGTTCTGCCTACGGTTACACCTTGGAAAAAATCGCCTATCAACCTCTACGTGGACAATCAAGACTCGCTCCTCTCATTTCTGCCATCGGTATGTCCATCTTCTTGCAAAACTACGTGCAACTTGCCCAAACTTCTGACTTCTTACGCTTCCCTATTCGTATGCCAAACTTTGAATTTGTGCAAATGTTTGGTGGCATTGTGCGCTCAAGTGACTTTGTTATCCTTGTGACCAGCGCCCTTATCATGGTGGTGCTCACTCTTTATATTCGTTACACCAAAATGGGTAAAGCCATGCGTGCTACGGCGCAAAACCGTAAAATGGCTATGCTTCTTGGGATTGACGCAGATAAAATTATTTCTTTAACCTTCGTTATCGGTTCTGCTTTGGCGGCTCTTGGCGGTACGCTTATCGCGACCCATACCACACAGGTTGGTTTCAGCATCGGCTTTTTGGCAGGTATGAAAGCCTTTACGGCGGCGGTTCTCGGCGGTATCGGCTCTATTCCCGGTGCGATGCTCGGCGGCCTAGTGCTTGGTCTTGCCGAAAGTTATACCACAGGCTATTTCTCAGGGGATTACGAAGACGTTCTCGCCTTTGGCTTGCTTATCCTCATTCTTATTTTCAGACCTTCCGGCTTACTCGGTAAAGCCAAAGTTCAAAAAGTTTAGGGGGCTGTATGTTTTTATCTACAAAACGCCTTTTTCGCTCCCTCTTGGTGAGCCTCTGGTTTATGGTATTGGTTTTTCCCATTATGGGGATTAAAATTGTAAGAAAAGCGCCTATTTTTCAATGGGAACGTGTGGTGCTGTTCGGGCTTTTGATTTTCTTCTTATCCCTTGCGTGGGCTTGGTATTTTGAAGTTTACAAAAAAGGGACCAGACAAGAAGATAAAAAATCCTTCTTTACCCCCATCGCACAAGGCTATAAAAAACTTACCCACAACTTGGAACACAACACTGCTTTAACCCGTAAAGTGTTGGCTTTGCTCTTTTTGGCTTTCATTGCCATTCCCTTAGTTTCATCTATGTATCAAACTACTATTTTTACCTTGGCTTTTATCTATGTGATACTTGCACTCGGTCTTAATATTGTGGTGGGTATTGCAGGGCAGTTGGTACTCGGTTATGCGGCTTTTTATGCCATCGGTGCTTATACTTACGGGCTTTTGAACCAATATTTGGGACTCGGTTTTTGGGTGTGTTTGCCTATCGGTGGTTTTATTACCGTTATTGCAGGTCTCTTATTGGCCTTTCCCGTGCTTCGTTTGAGAGGCGACTATCTTGCTATCGTAACCCTTGGTTTCGGGGAAATCGTTCGTCTTTTGTTGACAAACTTCAGCGACTTGACAGGTGGAGCCAGAGGGGTAGCCAATATCCCCGGTCCCGGTCTTTTCGGCATGGAGCTTACACTCAATCAAACCTCTATCTATGTGTATTATTTGGCGCTTCTTGCGGCTATCTTCACCATTGTTGTGGTAGCCAGATTGAAAGATTCTCGTACAGGCCTTGCTTTGCAAGCCTTGCGTGAGGACGAAATCGCCAGTGAAGCCATGGGTATCGACCTGAGAAAAACCAAGCTTGCCGCTTTTGCCTTGGGTTCTTGCTGGGCGGGTTTTGCGGGCGTTCTTTTTGCCGCCAGAAACAGCTATATCAACCCCGCAAGCTTTACCTTTATGGAATCGGCCATGATTTTGAGCATGGTTGTTTTGGGTGGCATGGGTTCAATTACAGGTGTGGCCTTGGCCGCCATGCTTCTTTCCCTCTTGCCTGAATATTTGCGTGCTTTCTCCGAATACCGCATGCTTATTTTCGGCTTTGTTATGGTTATGATGATGATTTTCCGTCCTCAAGGGGTTATCCCGCCGGCCAAACGTAAATATTTTCCCACAGCTCTTTTTGGGGGCAAAAATAAATCCGTTGTGAACAATCCAGCAAGTGCTTCCGAAACCGCTAAGGAGGGAGAATAAATGAGTACAAACGATAACAGCGTTTTGCAAGTAAAATCCCTGTCAAAAAACTTCGGCGGTTTGCGTGCTCTCAACGATGTGGATATGCACATCGATAAAGGCGAGATTGTTGCGCTTATCGGGCCAAACGGTGCCGGAAAAACTACCTTTTTTAACTGCGTAACAGGTATTTATGTTCCCACCGAAGGGGAAGTCTATGCTGGCAGAGCAGGGGAAGCAAAGAAAAAACTAAACAATGTAAACCCATTCCAAATTACAGGTTTCGGTCTTGCCAGAACCTTCCAAAATATCAGACTTTTTGGAAGTATGACAGTGCTTGAAAACGTTATGGTGGGTCGTCATTGTCGTACCCATTCAGGTATCTTAGGCGCGATTTTCCGTGATAAAGGTTCACGCGCAGAAGAACAAGAAACCGTCGACAGAGCCTATGCTCTTCTTGAAGAAGTTGGCTTACAAGAGTTTTGGAATGAAGAATCTCGCAGTCTTCCCTACGGCGCACAAAGACGTCTCGAAATTGCAAGAGCCCTTGCAACCGATCCTTTTATACTTTTTCTCGACGAACCCGCCGCAGGTATGAACCCACAAGAAACTGTGGAACTCAAAGAACTTGTTTTGCGTTTGCGTGATAAATTCAAACTTTCTATTTTACTGATCGAACACGATATGGGCATGGTTATGTCTTTATCCGACCGTATTTATGTTATGGAATACGGTTCACGCATTGCCCATGGTGTGCCCGAGGAAATCAGAAATAATCCTCAGGTAATCAGAGCCTATTTGGGAGAATCCGACGATGCTTGAGCTTAAAAATGTATATACCTATTATGGAAGTATTCCCGCTCTCAGAGATGTGAACTTAGTGGTGAACGAAGGGGAAATTGTCAGTCTTATCGGTGCTAACGGCGCGGGTAAAAGTACTACGCTAATGACTATTTGTGGCGGAATTCAGCCAAGTCAGGGCAGTGTGACCTATAACGGCAAACCTATCCACACTTTACCGCCAAACCAAATTGTTAAGCTTGGAATAAGCCAAGTGCCCGAAGGACGATTGATTTTTCCCGATCTTACCGTTCAAGAAAACCTCGATTTGGGTGCGTTCTTACGCAACGATAAGGAAGAGATTAAAAAAGATATAGACTATATTTTTACCCTCTTCCCGATTTTGGCGCAACGTTGCAAGCAAGCAGGCGGAACTTTGTCAGGCGGTGAACAGCAAATGCTCGCTATTTCTCGTGCGCTTATGGCAAGACCAAAGCTTTTGTTGCTCGATGAACCTTCTCTTGGGCTCGCTCCGATTATCATTAAGCAAATCTTCAATATTATCCAAAAAAT
>CAYJHY010000137.1:3869-5560 GCA_964369875.1 uncultured Mailhella sp. | reverse complement strand
GTGGTCAAGCCATTCTTGATCGCATTTTAGAAGATACCAAAGATATCTGTAAGGTCGAGCAAGAAGCGGGTTCCGAAGGCCGTACCCTACAAATGTTGCTTATCCCCTTGGCTAAGAAAGTTTAATTGTACTGTTTTAATACAATAAAAAACCTGTCATTATTTGACAGGTTTTTTTTATTAACCGGTTGACAGCCCTTTTTGCTTGTGATAAAAGTAACATGAAGTCTTAAGTAGTCCAACAAGTCTGCGCCATCTTTCTTTTTGTTTAACTTTTGAGTGGTGTATATTAGTGATTTTATTCACACAGTATTATAAAGAATTCACAAGTCGGTTTGTTGTTGGGTAAAACTACCTGTACTTACTCCTGATTTGTTATACGCTTTTTCTTTTTTGTTTCTACTAAGTTACAGAGGTCTTGAGTATACTTATAATTGAAAATATGAATAATAAGGAGAACACTATGAACAGACGTGAAATGCTAGGTGGTATGTTGGCTTTAGGAGGAGTTTTTGCCTCAAGTGCAATTGTTGCCAATGCACAAAGTGAAAATCCAAAAACTATGCAACGCTTTGAACAACAAGGTGGAGATTTTAGTTGGATTCCACAAAAACTTGACCCAAATGAAGTGGCACAACTTGCCCATGCGGCCTACCATCATAAGGGTTATGGTTGAGCATACGGCGTCATGTACGGACTCATCGGTCTGATGGGTGAAAAATTCGGTGCTCCTTACAATACTTTTCCTTTTAGCTGTATGGAATTTGGTAAAAGTGCAACCGGTAACTCAGGTGGAACCTGTGGGTGTTTAATGGGTGGCGCACAGGCTCTTTCTTTGTTTTTTCCTCGCAAAGTAGCGGTCCCTATGCAAAAAAAATTGTTTAGATGGTATGAAGTTACTTCTCTTCCCGTGTTTCAACCAAGCCCTGGTACCGCTAAAATTGATAAAGAACTTCTCACAAGTGTTTCAGATTCCATTCTGTGTCATATTTCAGTTGCTCGTTGGTGTTCAAAAACCGGGATTGCTTCAGGTGCAAAAGAACGTTCTGAGCGCTGTGCGCGTATAACTGCCGATACAGCGTATCAAGTAGCCATGATTATCAATCAACAAATTGATGGCACATTCGACAAAACAGTTGTCCGTTCAGAAGTTTTTGAAACCTGTACCGCGGAAGGCTGTCATGGATCTAATCCGGAAAATTATGCCAGCACTAGCTTTAAAGGTGATATGGACTGTACACCTTGTCACACAGGTACTGAATTTGTGCAAAATAAAATGGTTGACCATCCATAATATCAATTAAAGTTTGTTTTTGATTTTTTTTCGAGAGAGGGAACTTTTGAAGTTTTCCCCTCTCGAGCTCTCCCCACAAAATTTTTTAATAACAATACGCTAACAAGTATAGCCAGATTAACTATGCATGAAAGTAATTTTTGTAAACTATGAGTAATCTGAGTCATTATTCGTAATAAACAAATTAGTTATAAACTGAAATACAAGTATTTTTTATAACTATGCAATATTATGAATTAATTTGAATACATGTTCTAAACATAATTTTCTAAAAAAAGAAACCTCATTTTAGCTGTCCAAAATGAGGTTTCTTTCTATTGATCTTTTTATAGTATCCTGCATAAACATCAGGTTGACGAATACAACACATCCATATGTGCAATAATATTTTTTATTGG
>CAYJHY010000137.1:0-3769 GCA_964369875.1 uncultured Mailhella sp. | reverse complement strand
AACATCAGGTTGACGAATACAACACATCCATATGTGCAATAATATTTTTTATTGGCGCATTTATTGATCTTTTTAGAAATGCTCTAATTAAAGTTTTTTGAAGGGGGTTTTGGGGGAACAATTCCCAGCCATGTTGAGCGAAGTGAAACTGGTGTTAGTGGTTGGATAAAAAATTTCCCCCAAAAAAGTTAAAACAAAATACTATAAATAAAACAAAATTATTCAGCCACGGTATCCGCTTCAGCTTCCACTTGGTTCTTGGCTGTAAAGGTATTGTATTTCTCAGTAGCTTGCTCTTTCCATTCGCCTGCTTTTTCAACGGCTTGATCTTTAAGTTCACAAGCTTTTTTGCCGGCACATCCTGCCGCAGAAATAACAGCTTTGTGTGCTCCGATTCTGTACAATGCATAACCACCGATTCCAATAGCCACTAATCCTAAAGCTCTATAAATTCCCATAAAAATACTCCTTTTTTTGAAATTCAATAAAGGTATTATAAATATCAAAATAAAATTTGTCTATATATTTATAATTTGTAATATGTTGAATTAATGTGAATAAAAAATTATTTTATTTTCAAAAAAAAAAGTGTGATTTCAAATCGTAAAAAATGAAATCACACCTGAATTTGGTAATAACGAAATTTAAGTATATTTTGGTTCTTCCATCCGAACAACTTGGAAAGCTTTATTGGCTTTTATAGTTCCCGGAAGTCCCCAGTATTTCCCAACACCGGCAACGGTACAAGGCAAGAGTTGATCCACGTCAGTGTCAAGGGTAATAATGTCACCGGGTTTGAGGCGTAAGAGTTGGTTACTTGTAATTTGTGATTCGCCAAGTCCGACACGGAGTTCTACAGGGGTTTCCATGAGTCTGTCTTTCAAACGCCCAACCCATGCATGGTCAACTTCCAAGCGCTCACTTTGATAGTTGGCGTTCAGTTTTGAACGTATCGGTTCAATGGTTGAATAAGGAAGAACCATAAGCATTGAGCCCATAGAGTTTTCAAGCTCAACCTCATAGTTGATAACAACAACAACGTCACTTGGCGGAACAATGGAAGCAAACTGTGGGTTGATTTCAGAACGTACAAGTTCAAGACGAACATCGTGCACAGGATGCCAAGATTCAGCCATAATATCAAGTGCAATACGAATAACCCTATCAACAATAGCTTGCTCAATTCTGGTAAATTCACGACCTTCAACTTTTGGTTGACTGCCTGCCCCGCCGAAAATACTTTCCACTAAGGAAAAAACCAAGCGAGCATCAACAATTATAAGAGCATTACCACGCAGAGGTTCCATTTTAAAGATGTTGATACTGGTTGGAACAGGTAATGAACGCATAAATTCACCGAATTTCGTCATATCGATAGATATAGGTGATATTTCAACACGTTTTCTTATGGCGTTGGTAAGAGCGTTAGTACACAGCCTTGCAAATCTATCGTTAATGATTTCCAAAACCGGCATACGACCACGGATAATTCTATCCTGATTGACAAGGTCAAACGCAATAACCGCCTCATCAGTCGCCTCAGGTTCGTCATCATCAAAGTCGAAACCGCCACCTGATAAACCACCGAGAAGTGCGTCTACTTCGTCTTGTGCAAGAAATTTATTCATTAATCTAGCCTCGCTCTTTTCTTACATAGTAATACTGTTTGAAAACTTAATCAAACTGGTATACAGTATTATATAAAAGGTTTTTCGTCAATAAAAACGAAAGTATTATCATAATTTGATTGACACTGAATAAAACATTTTCACGCTTTCATGTAACTTATCGGATGGTCGTTCAATTTATTTAGAGGAAAATTTAATTATCATAAAATAAATCTTGCTAAATGTAAGCCTTAGGGGTTACAAAAAGAACACAACTTCACAATTTTACCCTAAAAAATAAATCTTATGAACTACCCTTTCTTTAAAGACGTTAACCCCGTCGCCAAACAAGCCCTTTCCCGTTTACCCTCTATTTTGGCGGAACTTTTCCCCATGAACAGTGCACAAAAAAAAGATTTAGTGTATGCATGTAGGGATCTTTCTGAAGATTTAACCAGTGATAGGCAAGAGCTTTCAAAGCCATACTGGACCAGTCAACGTCTTTTAAGTGCGTATTTACATTATTTTTTACCATGGAATCTTCTTCGTATGGTAAAACTTTTTCCCGCTCTCAATTTAGGGAAGGTGCCTGATAATCCATTAATTGTTGATATGGGGTCCGGTCCTTTAACCTTACCTATCGCCCTATGGCTTGCAAGGCCTGATCTTAGAAAAAAAGCAGTCACTTTTGTCTGTGCCGATATCGCTCCGCAACCTTTGTCCGCCGGGAAAAAAATTTTTGAAGCTCTGCTTCGCGAATTTGATCCAAACTCTCCTTGGAAAATTCATACCATGAAAAGCCCTTTATTTAAAGTTTTACGTCAAATAAAAGGTGATCCTTGGCTTATAACCATGGCAAACGTGCTTAATGAAGGTGAGGAAAATAAACGTCACCCTATCCAAAAACAAATCAGACAAATTATCGCCGAAGCACATCAGGTTTTGCGAGAGGACGGTAAACTTTTTGCAATCGAGCCCGGAACCAGACAGGGCGCTCGCGTTCTTTCAATTTTACGCCAAAGTGCAACACAGTTTATTCAGGAAGAACGAGAAGATTTTGATGACGAGTTTGACAGTGATGGCAACGATGAATTCAATCAAAATAAACCCTCTTTTGTCACCGATTTACAAAATCATAATTCCGATGATTACGACAGTAATGAATTATATGAAGAAGATGAAGATTTTGAAGAAAATGAAGGCGCACCTCCTTTTATGGTGTTGAGCCCATGCCCGCATAATGAAAGTTGTCCCTTAGCAACTTCTTCTGCGCAAAGCAAATTTCGTTCCGCTTGGTGTCATTTCAACACAGCGCTCGATTATGTTCCAAGCGCCCTTCGCCAGCTCTCTCAAAAGGCTGGACTTGATAAAAATTCTTTGAGTTTTAGTTTTGTATACCTTGCAAAACCTAAAGAAGCACAGAGAATTTTAGAGCAAGAAGAAAAACAAAAAGGAAGAATTGACGAAAAAGCCAGAATTATTTCAGAAGCATTCTCTTTGCCGCAATATGTGGGAAGATCTCGTTATGCCTGTCATGAAATGGGGCTTTTGTTATTGGTGGCAAGTCAACATATTCCCGCAGGCTCTTTATGTGATGTATCTATTCCAAAGCCTATTGTACGAGATCAAAAGTCCAAGGCGGCTTTTGCCATTGTTGATCTTGAGGAAGATACCTACTCTTATTATCTTGAAGACTATCAAAAAGGTTTTGACAATTTCCAAGAAAGTCAAAAAGACAGAGGCGGAGATTTTAATAGCACCACAAACCAGAACAAACGTTTTAGTAAAAAAAATAATAATTCAAAAGAAAATTTCAAAAAAAAATTTACAAACAATTTTCATGAAAACACAAATGATTTTGGTAAAAACAGTAGAAATTCTCCCAGAAATTATAATGAAACAACAAGTTCTTATAAGGGTAATAATAGAAAAAGAAAATCATAGTCATAAATTTGTAAATATGTAATTGACAAATGAAATTTTTCTCAATATATTCTTAATATTGAATTGTTCTATATTTTAAAAAATAAACTGCATTAAACTTTGATATATAGAATGGTTATAATAAATAGTGGCAGAGGTAAAAAAAGTATAGCTTTTTCATTTTTTTTAATATAAATTAAGTCTTGGTTTGATTTTATGGGTATTTTTTTACTTTAATT
>CAYJHY010000136.1:0-5564 GCA_964369875.1 uncultured Mailhella sp. | reverse complement strand
CCCCCACTGACGGCTATTGCAATTTTCATAAAAATGATTTTGCCACTATATGATAAAAATTGCAATTTTTTTTTAAGCGTATATATTATTAAAGGTTAACTCTATCTTTACATACCACGTCCTTCCAATTCTCTTTAAACCTAAAAGTATTGTATAATAAAAATATACTTTATAAAAGATTCATTATTCCATTATTAAAGTTTTTTGAGGAAAAGGGGAGGGTTTGGAAGGGGAAAACTCCCTTTTGTTCACAAAAGGGGGTTCCCCCCTCCCAAGAAACATCAAATTGGAACGACGTGTATTAAAATAAACTTGACTATATGTTGATGAATTGATATTCTATATAAGTAATTTTTGATATATACATTATTTCAAATAATTACAAAAATAATAAAGGTAGCAATAAATGAGTTTAACCGAAACACTAAAATCTTTAAAAGCTTTGGCAGACGAAACAAGGCTTCGTATAGCCATAATTTTATGGCATTATGAACTTTCGGTAAACGAGCTTGTTACCCTTCTCAATATGGGGCAATCGCGGATTTCAAGACATTTGAAAATCTTAACCGATGCTAAAATTTTACAAAGCAGACGTGACGGCCTCTGGGCATTTTACAAAGCAACAAGCCATGAAAACGATCAAGCTGAGGGTCAAGACTTTTTAGCCTTTTTATACGCACAAATAAAAGGCGACATCCAAGCCGATCTTGAAATGGCTTCTAAAATCATTGAAGAAAGAGCCGTTAAAACAAGACAGTTTTTTAACACCATTGCCGAAGATTGGGATGAGCTCAATCGCAAAGTTTTGGGTGATTTTTCTCTTGCGGATGCTATCACGAACTATGTTCCGAAAACTCAGCCCATTTCTGTGGACTTAGGCTGTGGAACGGGCGAGGTTCTTGGGAAGTTACTGGAAAAAAGCAGTCAAGTTATCGGGGTGGACGGTTCACCTCGCATGCTTGAACTTGCGAGAAGACGTTTTAGCGAAAATGAAGAAAAATCCGCTAAATTATCCTTAAGGATAGGTGAGCTCGACCACCTTCCGCTAAGGGATGCTGAAGCAAATTTTGCTTGTATTAATCTGGTACTGCATCATCTTTCGGAGCCTGAGGTGGCTATAAGTGAAATTTCACGAATTTTAGTCAAAGGCGGACATATTTTTATCAGCGATTTTGTGCAACACAAAGCGGAAGATATGCGCCAAACCTATGGTGATCGCTGGCTTGGTTTCTCTACGGAAACCCTTGAAAAATACTTGCAAAGCGCAGGCTTTAAGCCTGTGCAACACAATATACAACAAGTAGATATGGGCTTAGAGCTCCATCTTTTACTTGCAGAAAAAATTTAATATTAACCCTTTAAAAGGAGTGCCTCATGGCTGTACAAGAATTGGATCTTTCCCTCGAATACAAAGTAGCGGATATGAATCTTGCCGATTTCGGTAAAAAAGAAATGCAACTTTCCGAACGTGAAACCCCCGGTCTCATGGAACTTATTGCTCGTTATGGCGACAAAAAACCCCTTAAAGGTTTGAAAATTACCGGTTCTTTGCATATGACCATTCAAACCGCAATGCTTATCCAAACCCTTCACGCTTTGGGTGCCGATATTCGTTGGGCTTCTTGTAACATTTTCTCAACTCAAGATCACGCAGCGGCAGCTATTGCTGCTCTCGGTTATGCAAAAGTTTTTGCATGGAAAGGTGAGACCCTCGAAGAATACTGGTGGTGCACCGAGATGGCACTTACTTGGCCTGATGGCTCAGGTCCTGACCTTATCGTTGACGACGGTGGCGACGCTACCCTTCTTATCCACTGGGGACTTGAAGCTGAGAAAAATCCTGCATTCCTTGATAAAGAAGTTTCTAGCAAAGAAGAAGCTTGCATCATGGAACGTATTGCCCTTTCTTACAAAAACAACAAAGAGCGTTGGCACAAAGTTGTTCCTAACATTAAAGGTGTTTCCGAAGAAACCACCACAGGTGTTCACCGTCTTTACCAAATGGAAAAAGAAGGGAAACTCCTCTTCCCCGCTATCAACGTTAACGACGCCGTTACCAAATCCAAATTCGATAACCTTTATGGTTGCCGTGAATCCTTGGCTGACGGTATCAAACGTGCTACCGACATTATGATTGCAGGTAAAGTTGTTGTAGTTTGCGGTTATGGAGACGTTGGTAAAGGTTGCGCCCAATCCATGCGTGGTCTCGGTGCTCGCGTACTTATCACCGAAATCGATCCTATTTGCGCACTCCAAGCCGCTATGGAAGGTTATGAAGTAACCACCGTTGAAGCTGCGCTTCCCATTGCTGACATGTACATCACGGCTACCGGTAACTATCATGTTCTTACAGGTGCACATATCGCACAAATGAAAGACGAAGCTATCGTATGTAACATCGGTCACTTCGATAACGAAATCGATATGGCATGGCTTGAAGGCGACAACGGTTGCACCAAAATGGAAGTAAAACCCCAAGTTGATAAATGGACACTGCCTAACGGTCGCTCTGTTATCGTTCTTGCTGAAGGACGTCTCGTAAACCTCGGTTGCGCTACAGGTCACCCAAGCTTCGTTATGTCAAACTCCTTCACAAACCAAGTTCTTGCGCAGCTTGAACTTGCTTCTGCAAAACTCGAAACCAAAGTTTACACTTTGCCCAAAAAACTCGACGAAGAAGTTGCACGCTTGCACCTCGGTCGTCTTGGTGTAAAACTCACCACCTTGAGCAAAGAACAAGCTGACTACATCGGCGTTAATGTTGACGGTCCTTACAAACCTGAACACTATCGTTATTAAGATTTAGTTAGAGTTAGATGGATTTATATGGGAAGGAAAGGGAAAATTTTTTCAAAAAATTTCCCTTTCCTTCCCCCAATAAAAAAAATCACTACAATCCAAAAAAAACACTTGACGTTCGAGAAGAAAGTCTATACTTATATATCACCAATGACTAATATTTAGGCGCGTGGCTCAGTTGGCAGAGCACTTCCTTGACATGGAAGGGGTCAGCAGTTCAAGTCTGCTCGTGCCTACCATAAATAAGATAGTGGGGAGGTTGACGCCTCCCCTTTTTTGTATAAATTTTTGTTTTTATTTTGCAACATGTTGAATTGTGTTACACATGTAGAATGGAGTGTTAAATGAATATCTTACTTGACAGTGCTGAAATTGAAATTTCCGAAAATGCTCTTGTCTGTGACGTTTTGAAAGAACATTTATCAGGAAAAAAATATAAGGCCTGTCTTATCGCTAAAGCAACTTTAAAAGATGGCGAAGAAGTTCTTGTAGACTTGTGTTCACCCATTCCTGCAGATACTGCAAAACTTACCCCCATTACTGCCGATGACCCTGAAGGTCTTGAAGTTTTGCGTCACTCTACTGCTCATATTATGGCAGACGCCGTGCAAAAACTTTTCCCAAAAACCAAAGTAACCATCGGACCTGCTGTGGCCAATGGTTTTTACTACGATTTTGATGCGGAACGCCCTTTTACTCCCGAAGATTTGGAAGCCATCGAAAAAGAAATGAAAAAAATTATCGATGCCGGCCTCACCTTTGAACGCAGTGAAATTTCCAAAGAAGAAGCGATTAAGCTTTTTACCGATAAAGGGGAAAACTATAAAGCGGAAATCATTTCTGAAATCGACGCTCCGACTGTCTCCCTTTATAAGGCCGGTGAGTTTTTAGACCTTTGCCGTGGGCCCCATATTCCTAATACAAATGTGATTAAAGCATATAAACTTATGTCTGTTGCCGGTGCTTACTGGCGTGGCAATGAAAAGAACCCAATGCTTTCTCGTATTTACGGAGTTGCATTTGCAGATGAAAAAGCGCTGAAAGCCCATCTCAACCAACTTGAAGAAGCTAAAAAGCGTGACCATAGAAAACTCGGTAAAGAACTTGGTCTTTTCACATTTCATGAAGATGTAGCCCCCGGTATGCCGTTCTGGCTCCCAAAAGGCATGATGCTTCGCACCATTTTGGAAGATTTTTTACGCAGAGAACACTTGAAACGCGGTTACGAACTTGTTCAAGGGCCTCAAATTTTACGTCGTGAACTTTGGGAAAAATCCGGTCACTACGAGCATTACCGTCAAAATATGTATTTCACAGAAATCGAAGACAGTATTCATGGTGTAAAACCTATGAACTGTGTCGGTCATATGCTTCTTTATAATAACACCTTGCATAGCTATAGAGAACTTCCTGTTCGTTTATTTGAGCTTGGTGTTGTTCACCGTCATGAAATGTCAGGTGCATTGCACGGTCTTTTACGTGTGCGCCAATTTATGCAAGACGATGCGCACATTATCTGTACTCCTGAGCAGTTGGAAGAAGAAATCATTAAAGTTATGCATTTATCTGCCGACCTTATGAATTTGTTTGGTTTTGAGTACAAACTCTTTATTTCTACACGCCCTGAAGACAGTATCGGTTCAGAAGAAGCATGGGAGCTTGCAACCAATGCTCTTATTGCCGCTGTTACCAAGGAAGGTAAAGAATACCAAATCAACGAGGGTGACGGAGCTTTCTACGGTCCTAAAATCGATATTAAAGTTATGGATGCAATTGGCCGTGAATGGCAACTTTCTACCATTCAAGTTGACTTTAGCTTGCCTGAGCGTTTCAACTTGGAATATGTGGGAGCTGACGGGCAAAGACACCGCCCTGTTATGGTTCACCGCGCTATTTTAGGATCTCTTGAGCGCTTCATCGGTGTTCTGACCGAACACTTTGCAGGTGCTTTCCCAACTTGGCTAACCCCTGTTCAAGCAAGGGTACTCAATGTTACCGACAGTCAACTCGAGCACACTGATAAAGTGGTTGCCGCCTTACAAGCAAGCGGTATCAGAGTTGAAGCCGATAAAAGAAATGAAAAGCTGGGCTTTAAGGTTAGAGAAGCTCAACTTGCCAAAATACCTTATATCCTCGTTATTGGGGATAAAGAAGTTGAAGAAGACGGAGTAAATATTCGTCTCCGCACGGGTGAAAACTTAGGCTTGCAAAATATAGCCGAAACTGTAAAGATTATCCGTGAGGACAGTGATAAACCATTTAAAACCGGAGGGATGAGCTATAGCTTCGCCTAGCATGAAACCACGGCGTGAAGTACCCCAAGACAGTACACGCCGAAATGAGCAAATCAGAGCACGTGAAGTACGTGTTATTGATGCGGAAGGGGAACAGATGGGTATTCTTAGCAAGCAAGCCGCTATTGATCTTGCTAAGGAACAAGGACTTGATCTTGTAGAAGTAGCAGCAACAGCCGATCCACCGGTTTGCCGTATTATGGACTTTGGTAAGTTCAAATATGAGCAACAACAAAAGAAAAAAGAAGCAAAGAAAAATCAGTCTGTTGTTCAAATTAAAGAAATCAAAGTTCGCCCAAAAACTGATGATCACGACTATGAAACAAAACTTCGCCATATTCGCAGATTCCTAGAAGATGGCGATCGTTGTAAAGTTACGGTATTCTTCCGTGGTAGAGAAATCGTCCATAAAAGCCGTGGTCAAGCCATTCTTGATCGCATTTTAGAAGATACCAAAGATATCTGTAAGGT